>CAZUYQ010000011.1:27752-28150 GCA_964624705.1 uncultured Polynucleobacter sp. | reverse complement strand
GGTCTGACGGATCTCTTCGACGACCGCCATTGTCATAAGCGTTTGAAGAACTGGATCACTATCGAGGGCATCAAGATCGTAGGCGTAGAATAGGCACTTCTTACGCTTTCTTTCGGGGCTTCCACGGAAGAATTTCGCGTAAATCCCATCGTCATAGAACGGACGGAGTTTGTGAACCAGATCGTCGATGGCGGTTCTTAGTCTTTCGTTGCCGTCTGAACCAAGTGCGCCGAGCTCGGCAACAAAGTCTTCCATCGTAAGTTCAACTTCCTTGTCGCTACTCTGTTGCAATAGTTCACCATCGACGTAGGCGAGGCCCTGTTGCTTGCACTTTTTGATGTAAGCAAATTTCAAAGCACGACTAATAGATGCCTGATGCTCACTTTCAATTTCAAAAG
>CAZUYQ010000011.1:18920-27725 GCA_964624705.1 uncultured Polynucleobacter sp. | reverse complement strand
TAGTCAGAAACGCAATTTTGTCCTCGTCGTACACGCCTCGAAACGGGCTGAAGGGGACTTCACCGTTACGATCAAAGACTGTTAGATCACCATCGAAATACTCCGACAGCATGGTGTAGCTCGATTTCTTGTCGATGATAAAAATGAGCGGTTCTGGAGTAGCACGTTTGGCTGCTTGGATGCAGTCGATGACAAATGCACTTTTTCCTGACCCGCTATCCGCGAGGACCACGGTATGATTCGACGTTTCGTTCTCCGTCAATGAAAACGGAATGAGGTTGTTTTCGCGAGAGAGGAACAGTTGCAATGGGTTCTTGAGGCCACGGAAAGAATCAAAGACGGGAACGAAGTTAATGGCATCAGAACGGAGAATACGGATGTACCGCTGCGCCGACAAATCCGAATCGGGGGTGTAATTAAGCGGGAGTGAGTTCAAGCAAAGCCCTAGTCCTATGTCGTCTTCAACGATCACCTCGCACTCAAGTTCGTTGTGAAACACGTTGACGATCTCGCGGGTGCGTTCGTCTAGGATTTCGTCGCTTTCACCTTCAATCGTGACGTTGAAAGTCATGTGCAAACACCGATCTTCGCGAGCGAGCTTGTCCTGCACTTCAAGGATTTCTTCGCGCTGACGCCGGGCTTTCGCCGACGGTGTATTTTGCAAAAAGAATTCTTTGAAATCGAAGAAGCGCTTTACTGTACCTTTGTTTGGGAAGTTGAAGTTAAGTGCCATCGTGAATGGGAACGATAGCTTGGTGAAGTAAGCCATACCGCCTGGGTAGGCATACTGCGGACTTGTCTTGAGAGAGATGGTACGGGTCTTGATTCCCTCGCGTTCAATCCCCTGATGGTCGAGCGTAGGACTCGAATAGATAAACTGATGCGCCAGCGACTCATTGGGATTGTATGGAGCGAAACTCCGCTTGTAGTAGGTCTTGGGATTGAAGAACCGCCGCAAGATGTCGAGAACACCTTGTGCATCCAGTTGGCGAAGTTTGATCTTGGAGTTCGCTGAAAAATCCGCAACCAAGTGCTTGAACTTTGTTAGCTCCCGAACAGTTTCCTTAAACGTGCGTCCAAGAGTAACGCTGTCATGAGCTAGAATATCTTTGTATCTGTGGGCTTGCTTTTCGTTCAGAAAATATCGGACAACGAGAAGCGTTCGCCGACGCAGCGGAGCCACAGCTTGGGCAGTACCGCAAGCACGCTGGTATTGCTCCAAGCGCCTATCAAAAAGCACAGACGAAATGCCGTGACCACTTGGATACTGTGTCTTGAGAGAGTTCCACACACGGTCTTTGCTGGAAATGGCGGACTGCTCGTAGATCACTTGCAGTACGCACTCTTCCGGCAAACTGAACCAAGGCTTTACATGCCTGACGGCATCAATGATTTCCTTTTCCGTCATCACTTCGTGCTCAAGAAGGTCCACCTCGAAAACTGCTCCGAGAGAACCATCACGCTGCTGGAAAATGCCCCCTTCCTCGATGTAATCGTCATAGGGCAGCAGGCTGCTAAGAGATTCTGGCCTACTGAAAAGGGCTTTGGTCAGAAGTTCTCTATTGGTCAGAAATTTTTGGATCGGTTTTGGAACTAAGTTCGTATTCATCATGCTTCTCCGAATGTGATTAGAGTCTGCCGTTGCGCATCGGTTCGTTTCGTTCGCGAGCGGGTTTCTTGGGTTCAGGGTCAGGTTTCGTTACGGGCTTAAACACTTTTTCCAAACCACCAGAAGTCGTCCAGTGCGGCTCTTTCACAACACTGCGAATCCAGCCACCAAGAAAGTAGTCACCCGTTGCAAGCTCGTTGGAGTGAACCCAAACATCTGCGATTACAGGTGCGGATCTTTTCGGAACAACCTTGTCGTCCGACGGTGCAAACGTGACATCGAGTGGCTTGTCGCCTCCGTCGTCATATCCGGCTCTGGCGTCGAGCATTCGCTCACTCGGCGCACGATTCGTTGCGCAGGCTCCAAGAAACAAAGTGCTGAACAGAAATAGACTGATCGTTTTCATGATTTCTCCCTTACTCCGCGATTTTGGTGAAATAGGAATAGACGCTCTTTTCCTCGGTATTCGCCTTGCGGAAATACCAGTTGGGAAGTTCCACCTTGTCTTGCATTACCACCCAAATGTCCTGACCTGAGCCGATGTTGATTGTGGGAAGCAGGCGATTGGCTTGCTGCAAATACCACTGTGTCACCATCGAGGCGGCGTTACCCACTCCACCTGCGCCGATGTACTTGGCTTGATCTCCTGTGATCATTGATTGAGCGCCACCAAGAGCGTTGGTCTGTTGAGTTGTCTGCGCCTGTTGAATTGCCTTTCCGACTCCTTCCACTACAGAAGAGAGAAACGCGGTGGCCGCTACACGGTCTTGTTTCGTGCTAACCGAGCCGATCACGGCAAAGCTGTTATCTTTGTCGTCCGCGACAAAGCCGTTTACCTCGCGCTCAAACATTTTCCCTTTTTGGGAAACACAAGAGAGCTTGGTCATCTGCATTTGCACGCGCTCGGTGCTGAGATCCCCTTGCGCCTTGGAAATGCCGAAACATCCGGTCAAGTCGATCTTGGTTTTGTTGGGACCAATGAACGCATAGTCGAGTTGAAGCAAGACCGGATAGTTTTTCCCTTCCGGCGCTTCCACTCCTGTCATCATCTTGGCTTTGACGTAGCTACCGGAAGGAATGACAACGCCCAGCTCCCCTTGTTCCGCTTCTTTTACGGGAAACGAAATGGTCGCAGGCCCTCGCGCTGAGATGCGCGGAGCTGTAAGAGTTGACCCAACGGAAGGACTTAAACCCGCGCTGCGCTCTCGGTAAAACTGCTGAGTCGGATAGGGGTCATTCGGCGAAGTCGGCTGCGGAGGGTTGCCGTATCCGGGGTCCGATTCATTCGGATTCGTTTGTGGTTGCACGCCATTATTGGGAACAACCGGATTCGCAGGGACAGTGTTCGCATTCGTAGTTAACCGATTTAGAATCTCGGTGAGCTGTGATTCAATCTTGGAAAGTTTTTCATCGGTAGCAGCTTGCTTCGTCTCAAGATCCTTTACGGATTTTGAAAGCAGTTGATCGCGACGCTTGTAGATAGAATCAGTCGATCCCAAAATTTTTCCACCTTCAAAGGACACTTGATCTTTGGAGTGAAAAATATGGGTTTCGTGTTCCATTCCTTTACTGACGATAAAAATAAGAATGAGCGCAAGAGCGACCGCAGCTCCGTAGATATAGCGATGTTTATCCTTGTTGCTATTCCACCATTGGGTTGCTTTTTCGACATACGGCTTTAACTTCTCTTTCATAAGGCAATACTCCTTGAGCCTCCGCCTCTCGAAGTGGTGAGCGGATGACGTTTCTTAAAAACGGCTCTTGTAGGAAGTAGCCTTATGAACTTTTGGATCGAACGCGGAGAGGCTGTTAGCCTTCTTTCTCCTTGTCTTTCTTCACGACCGCCACGGGGAGATTCACGTTGTAGTAAACGGATCCTGGCTTTGCGACGATGCGAAGAAACACATGACCATCCTCTTTTTCGTTCGCCGAGATTTTTTCCTCGTCGATTTGCGAAAGGATTGCAGTGTTAGGACTCCCAAGCGTGAGCTTGGTGACATCAATCAAAAAATCTTTATCCTTAGCGGCGGTAGAAACCTTGAAAACATAGCCGTTGAATTTTGATCCGGTGTAGACCCTGACGAGCTGACAGCTTATGCCATCCACTTTCGTATCAACGGTGCGAATCAGTTTCTTTACTTGATAGCCTGTGACGTGATCGCCGCGAATCATCGCTTTCATAAGCTCTAGTTCTGAGACGTGCGCACCCGTTTGATCATCCGAATCAGCTTTTTCAATCAGAGAATCCTTGTGTTTCAAGTCATAGAAAGAATCAGTCTTCTCAGGAATCGCCTTGGGAACAACGATCAGCTTAGTGTTAATGATCGAGCCATCACTCATAATGAAAGTGACTTTATCTTCTCCTTGGGAAAAACGAGGCGTCACCGATATCAAGGCATAGTTCGGTTGCTCTTCATCAGCGGGTCCAATCACAAAGCGCGATGCTTGCGAGATGGTTTTTACAGTCGTGGGAAAACGAATAATCGTTGGTCCACCGTAAGAAAGGGTGATGGTTTCCATCCCGTCTCCTACATAGACGATGCGAGCAAATCCGGTGTTGCTCCATAGCGACAGCAAGAGAAATCCGAAGCCGAATACTTTGTTAAAGGATTTCATTGTTACTCTCCCGTTTTTTGAAGTGATTTTTTGGCCCTGAACGCTTCAACCTTGTTCCAGCCAAGCCGAGTGATTTGCAAATACCAGCGGCGACCGCTTTCAGGTGGCACGAGCTTGAGTTGCATTTCAATGACCTGATCCTCGTGACCAAGAAAGTTATTTTGCGAATAGAACTCAGCGCGACCGATAGCAGTAATTCGATAGTTACCCTTTTCGTCGGTCTTGATTTCTTTTTGTGTCACGTTGAGAAGTTGCGAGATGCCGTTTTCTTTGACCTGACTTGCCCAATCCGCGATCTCCATCTTGAACTTGATTTGAAGCTCAGGACTCATGGAACGAGAAAGTGACTCGTACTGCTCGTCAATATTAGTCGGATTGACGTTCCCGAGCTGGGATAGAAAATCCGTCACGGCGTCGGCGACGTAGCTTTCAGAAACCGTCTGCGGCGAGGCGGTTGTGAAATCCATCACGCCAGGAGCTAAGATGTACTCCTTAAGACGGTATCGCTCCATGAACTTAAGAAACGAATACTCCCGAATCACGGCATACGTTGCAAAGACGCCAACCATTGCTGCAAGTACATACTTGAGAGTCATCTGAGTTTTGAGGTAAGCCGCTTTGTAGCAGATGTACTTTGGCAACTTAGTCAGATCGAAACCCTCGTATTCACCAACGGGCGGCGTCTTGAGTTTCGCCGCCTCGATTCCTTTTTGCGCTGCTCCTATCATTTCATTTCTCCATTCAAATAATTTTTTGAAGTTCACGTTTTGCCTCCTTAGTCCGAGTATCTTTTTCTGCCCTGCGGATTGATGATCCCTGGCAGAGAAACGCCAAGTTTCGCATAGGGCCAGTGCAGAAAAATTCCGCGTTCGTTATTCTTTTTGATCACTGGCCCAATTCCCAGAAACACAACGAGTAGAGAGAACATCGTGAACCACGAGTAAAAGAGCACACCGAATATCATCACGATGGTCAGCGCAATGAAGGCGTCGGATAGCTCCCAATGATCAAAGATGGTGATCGGTGAGTCGATGGTCTGACTCACGCGATTACCGGAAGTAGCTTTCAAGTTGTCATACCGAACCATGTTCGCCCTCCTGATTACTGCCTTCGGGCATGGCTACATAGGGTTTCTCCGATGTATCCACCTGACCGAAAATGCTGCTTTCACCGCTGATGCTGAACACGTTTTTGACCCAAGTAGGCGCAGTACCGAAGACGACAGCACCAATGACGCAAATGACGGCCATTCCAAAACGCTGCTCTTTCAAAGCCCACGCCGCGCTCATGATGCACAGCCCGGCAAAGAGACGCGCCCCCCACTTGAAAAGTCCCGTGTCGATGAGTCGTAGGAGCGTTCCCGCCGCCTCCAGCTTGGCACTTTCGTCTCGCCCTGGGAGATTGCCGACATCAGCAAGTGCGATGTCGGAATACATCAGCACCAGGCCAACGACGGCCACCATGACGAGGCCAAAAATTTGCCAGTCCCACCATTTTGGAATCCAATTCTGCATAACGATTTCCTTCTTTCGTCAGCAGTTCCGCTTTTGGTGGTGGGAAGTGCGTAATCAAATATTGGCCTCGCGGTTTAGTGGGCCTAAAAACTTTATCCGCCGCTCGCCTGAGCGTTGATGGCTTCAAAAACCGAATCGGTGCTTTGATAGCCTGAGAGCCGATAGACGACTTTCCTTTGCAAATCGCCGATGAGAAGAAACGGCACACTCGTAATCTTGTGCTTTTCTACGTCATCCTTGCTTGCCTTGGTCACAGCGACATCTAAGCCTGGTACCGGGCCATCGTGCTTATCGACTTGAAATGCTTCCACATAGAATCCACGCGCTTGAAGGTCGGAGATCGTCGCAAACATGCGGTGGCAATGCGGGCACTGCGAATCAAAGTAGAAACGAAACCGATACCGGCTTGCCTCGATGGGTGCCTTGCGTAGACTCTCTTTTGCGCTCACAAGAACTGCTTTGCTCTGCGGTTCCATTTTGCCGGGGTTCTTCGCAAGGTATTCGTCGATCCGACTCATCATGCGACTGGTCAGCTCATTTTTCTTTTCGATCATGGCAAACCAGTTTTTGATGTTCTCGTCCGTGGGGTTGCGTACCAATTCCATAAAAGGTTCGGGCGGCGTGTACTCCCCCTCGCGGAAAAAGTCTTTGCTGTTCGGATCAAGATGTTTTTTCCAATCGAACTTTTCTTCTGTGGCTGCCGTAGGTGGCTTCTTTTCAGGCTCCTTCGCAGTAACCTTGTCCTCTTTTTTGCTTTCGTTCCAGTAGTCGATACCTGAGGTGAAAAAACTGAGGTCGTTGGCGCGTACAACGGAGGACATCAGCACAACGCCAACGACCGCGACCCAGGTGACAGGAAGGATGGATCTAGGCCACATGAAACGCTTCCCCCAAATCTATGAGTCCTTGGGCAGCCAAACTGAAAGCCGCCTCCTGAAGACTCGTTTGCAAACATTCCTATCGAGATTTTCCATAGAGATAGGCGGCGACACCTTCACCGCTCGCATATTCCAAGATAGGTATTCTTCCGCTAATTCCGCCTATACACTTTTCGCAACCCGTTGTATTTCGTGTCCTGAATTTCGGCTTTTCTTGCAGAGTTTCTTCCATCGGTTTCAGCTTTTCGAGGTAGGACGGTCTAGTTGCTCCAGTGATCACCGGGATCGAACAGTGTTCACATAGCTTCTTTACGAGTCGCTGTGCTCCAGTGAATCGAAGAGAGGAGCTGATCGAGAAGTCATCGACACCAAGCGTTTTCAGTCGCTCGATGCTTTCGATTGCTCCGTTGGCGTGTAGAGTTGAAATGACAAGATGACCTGTATTCGCAATCTTGAAACTGAGCTTCGCCGTTTCTTCGTCACGGATCTCGCCAAGCAAGATGACATCGGGATCTTGGCGCATGAGAGCGCGAAGGGCGGCAGAGAAAGAAAGGTGGCGACTAATCTCAGTCTGCGTAACGCCGAAAAGCTCATACTCCGAGGGGTCTTCAAGTGTCGTGATATTTTTGGTCTTGTGGTCAAGCGAATTGATTAGCCCATACAAAGTCGTGGTTTTTCCGCTTCCCGTTGGACCAGAAATGATAATGAGGCCATTTTTCAGCTCAGCGGCAGTTCTAAGATCCGCCAAAGGCTTGGGCTGTAGCCCTGATTCTTCAATGCGAAACTCTCTTTCTTGATCCAAGAGCCGCAGAACAATTTTGTCGCCATGACGCGACGGTAGCGCATTTACGCGCAAGTTGAGTTTCAGATCGTAATAGGTCGCACGAGCATCTTGCGGTTTTCCCGAAATCGATAGGTCAAGATTGGTGATCCATTTGACTTTGGTAATGAAAGCGTCGCGGTGTTCTTTCTCCAGTGCTTTCCAAGTCACGAGATCACCGTGGATACGGAATCGGATTTCGAGTGAGTCCGCTTTGGGCTCGATATGAACATCACTGATAGAACGCTGTTTTGCGGTTTCGATACACTCCTTAAAGAGTCGTGCGTAAGGGTTATCTGATTTGAGCTTGAGATCATCCGTGACTTTTTCTGCCAGAACGAGATGGCCTTGCGACTCTTTTTCAGAAGACGAGCCCGTTTGGTTCCTCAAATATTCGTAGATGTGTGCTTCAACGATTTTTACATCAAGCCGCCAACGCCATTTCTTTTCAAAGTTCTCGATGATCTCGTCTTGAAAACGATCAGATACCGCATGGAGAATGCGGCCCTCAGCCCCAATCGCAATCAACCCTTGTGCATAGAGCCAATTGCTTACTTCGGGGATGATTGCGGCAGTTGAGAGGCGTGCTAGGATTTCGGGCAACGGTTCTTTGAGCTTCAACTTAAGAAAAGAAGACAACTCCAGATTCAACGTGTTCTGGTCGATATGTCCCAATTCACGCAAAAGTCGGCCCAACGGAGCCTTCTTATAGCGTTGTACCGCGATGGCTTCGGCAATTGCTTCCGCCGTGACGGTATTTTTCAAAACTAGATGTTCACCAAATCTCATAGTTAAAGCCCCTGACAAACTGCTTGCATCAGACCTGCGGCGGCAATCGTCGAAGCGACGTAGGGCAGGTCTTTGGTGCAAGAAACTTTTTTCCAGACTGTAAAAAGGTAATTCTTCGGCTTTCCTTGCAGTCGTCCTATGTCGGTCGCCATTGCTGCGGTTTCGAGAAAAGCCACGTTCTGGCCACGACGAAAACACTGCGACTGCGTGGGTGAAATCATTTGCCACTTCTCGTCTGTGCTGGAAGAAACGCTCATAAAAACTTCGCTTCCTAAGCTCTTCAGACGATCAGCAATCATCAGCGCACCGACTGTCTGGCTCGCGCCGTCATATGTTCCGTAACGGGGAAAGAAGATTCCCCAGCCGTTACAAACTTGCCGAGGAGAGGGCGGAAACTTCGGCAACGGATTGGGAAAGCTGCATATCGGTGCTCCACCGCCCGAAGATCCAGAATCGCCAGATACAGAAGTTGCGGCTCCGTAAAGCAAACACGCTTTGGGCGCAGCCATCCAAGCAAGAAACGCGGGTTGTAGCGAGTCACCGCTTCCCGTATGCCAGTGCGAATCGACATGCTCGCTC
>CAZUYQ010000011.1:16252-18910 GCA_964624705.1 uncultured Polynucleobacter sp. | reverse complement strand
GGGATGTCGTCGCAAGGCATCGCGCGATACGGAATGTTGATGAAAGGGACCGTCAACGCATGGGAGTGAAACGAATGTGCTCCCTGATCTCCTTCCGCACCGAAAGGTAGCCCAGCTCCCATCGTGCCAAGTTGCACGGCAGCTCCAGGGAGAGATCCAAAGAAGGTTTCTTTGGGATTTGCTACTGACTCCACGAACGTAACGGGAACGTAGTAACTGAAATGTGCGCAGGGTCTAGGAACGGGCCACCCGCACATCGCCGGAGTGATGTTCAGCTCCATGCAACTGTTGAACGCCGGCGTCTTCACCACTGAGCATACGTTTGGGAAAAGCGCTAAAGCCTGCTGCTCAAAAAGGAGCGCGATAACTCCTGGCAAAAGATAGATTTTTGGTTTCCAGAAGATCATCACTCTACATCCCCACCATTTGCGAATTGCCGTTTGGAAACGAGTAGAAGTCGGCGATTCTTTGGGTGGTCTTCGACCTGCCGAAGTTGTCCGTCGTGGTAGATGAAGCGAAAGGAGCCGTAGCGCATCTCGACGCCAAATTCTTTGCAGAAGGCTTTTTGGAGTCTGTCAGCGGCCTCTTTGATGATCGCCAGGTCGGGAACCTTGGAAAGCGTTTCGCTAACATCTCGGCCAATGATTTGATCGGTTTTAAACATCCTGATCCTCCTATTGAGTTGTTTCGTTCGAGTCTCTTTCACTGCTAAAATTCCTCGTCTTCTTCGTCCCTAGTCCGAAGGTGTTCGCGCGGGTTTTCGAGAACGCAGATACGGGCGTAGATGTCCACGCCATCCCAATCGCACTCCGCGCAGAAGTATTCGCCACCGACGCTCTCTAAGTTTGTCGAGCCGCAATCAGGGCAACGGCGCGGACGCTGCTTTCGGCGGTAACTGTTACTTTCACGATCAGCCATTTCGCTCATGGCAAATTCCTCCAGAGATGCGCGCAGAATTTCTCCCGCGCTGCGGTTGCAGTTTTTTTGAGAAGTGCGCGCCTCTCGCCCTTTATAAATTTCAAGGGCTGTGCCACGCGCTTGGAAGGAATGCGTAAGCGTCTGTTTAGAAAAATGTTTTGCGCGATTTTCTCGGAAAAAATCTGCGCAATGAAAAAAGTAAAAGCGTTCGAGAGATGGGACGCGACTTTGCGCGTTTCAGCGAGAAATCAGGGAATTACGGGGTGGGCGAAGAGTTGGACAAATTCAAGAGTTGGGACAACGATTTTTATGTGCTCTCTTCTTCATATTCCAACAGCTCCTTTGCGGAATTCACTCTCTCCGCAAGAGAACACAAGAGATCGCCGAGGCCATAGAGCGTTTCGCCATCGTAGCAAACATCATTGTTTTGATGCTTCACCAGCTCTCCGATAGCTAGGATGTGAGCCGACGACAGCCATAACTCTTTGATAACCTCTCCAACTGTTCCGCTATCCAGCTTATCGAGATAGTTCATGTACGCCTCGCAATATGACTCAAAAGACCAATCTAGTAGGCGATCAAAAATACAATCACCCGATTGTATGTAAATAACTCAAATTCAGACACAATACAATCACTCGTATGTATTGAAGTTCGGAGGGGTTATTACTCGTAGTCGTAAAGAATTAAGCGCGGACGAGCGGAAGAAGCTCAAGGCCCTTGGGCAGATCGTTCGAGCCGAAAGAGAGCGTCAGGGGCTCACTCTCTTCGACATTGAGGAGCGAGGTTATCCGTTCTACCAACACTGGCAGGCGGTCGAGAAAGGGGACAAGAACATCACCTTCACAACTCTTCTTTCCATTTGCCAGGTGCTCGGCAAGTCTCCATCCCAGCTACTCAAGGATATCTAGCCAAAGACCGTCCAATCCGTTGGACACCAATCTGAACACGCAAAAAACTCTGTATTTTCGATTCGTAGCAGCACAAAACCACATATTGTTTGACGCCGCGTCCCAAATGTGGGACAGTACGGCGGTTAATGGTCTGGATTTCGCAGATTCCACTGTGATCATCTGTAGTTGTAGCACCTAGGAAAAACTTCCAGCATCTTAGATTGTCCAAGGCTTCGGACGGTTTTTCTGGAAACCCCAGCTCTGAATTCCCCTCTGTTTCTTCATCCGGCGACAAATCCGCATCATCAATTTCTCTAGCACTTCTGGCCTATTGCACGTTTGTTCCGGTTGTCGCGAGAAAGAGAAATTTCGCGCATGGCATGTCGGTTGCTCAAGGACTGTATGCGCACTGAATTTGCGTAGAAAGGAGACGCAGGCCCGATGGAACACAGAATTTTGGTTGTTGATGACAATGCCGATAACTTGGCGGCCACCGAGCTGCTTCTCCAAGACAACGGCTATCTCGTTGATGCCGTCCGCACCGCCGCCGATGCCATCGAGAAAGTCCGAAGCGACAATAACGGATACTCGCTCGTTATTCTCGATTACCACCTGCCCGATAAAACTGGTGCAGATGCACTTGCTGCACTTCGCACCATCAATCCCAATTTGTATGTTCTAGTTTACTCTGGCGATACGAAGTCTCGCGATCCGGTGATGGCTACATTACGCGGCGGAGCCGTCGATTTTATCGAGAAGAGCGAAGACCCGCGTTACCTCCTCGACATTGTTCAACAGTGGTGTAGCAAGTTTGACGAAACAACCAGACTTTTGATCGCTCCTGCTT
>CAZUYQ010000011.1:15269-16175 GCA_964624705.1 uncultured Polynucleobacter sp. | reverse complement strand
GAAACAGGAACCGGGAAAGAAGGTATTGCCCGCGCTATCCCCCGCAACAGCCCGCGCCAAAAGGGACCATTTGTCGCGATCAACTGTGGTGCGATTCCAGAAAACCTAATCGAGAGCGAACTGTTCGGCCATGATCGCGGTGCGTTCACCGGCGCTCACATGCGAAAAGAGGGGAAATTCGAGAACGCCAACCGTGGAACAATTTTCCTCGATGAAATCGGCGAGGCAACCCTTGCAACGCAAGTCCGACTTCTTCGTGTCCTTCAAGAAAAGGTGGTCACTCCACTCGGTAGCAATCGAGAGGTGAAAGTTGATGTCCGTATCATTGCGGCTACCAATCGCGATCTTCTTTCTGAAATCAAAGCAGGGCGCTTCCGCGAAGACCTATATTACCGTCTTAATATTATCTCTATGTGCATTCCTCCGCTTCGAGAGCGGCGCGAAGACGTTGCGCCGCTGGTCATGCACTTCTGCAGTCAATTCAATCGCGAAAAAAATAAGAAGAAGAATTTTTTGATGCGAACTGTTCGTTTGATGGAAGGCTATTCATGACCCGGAAATGTTCGTGAGCTGGAAAACTATGTCACGAAACTTCTGACGCAAGGTAACTCGGATACGATTACGCCTGAATGCCTTGATGCGAAGTTCTTTAGCGCAACTCCTCTTCAAACTTTGACTTTGCCGGATCTCATCAGTCGCCAGGAAAAAGAGCGGCTAGATTTTATTTCTGAAAATCTCAAGTCATCAAAATCAATGCGTGATGCAGCGAAAAAGATGGGTGTTTCAAAGAGCACGCTACATCACATGCTGAAAAAATTCGGCGTTATTAGAGGAGATGCCGCAAAGGAGGTGCCCAGTGCAAGGTGAAAGTCTGTCGATTAACTACCGAGATATTACTGCTCTCGG
>CAZUYQ010000011.1:8693-15229 GCA_964624705.1 uncultured Polynucleobacter sp. | reverse complement strand
CAGGAGAGAACGTACACTGCCGATCATCCCGAAGTTGTTGCGTCGGCAAATTTCTTTCTCAAGAGATTTCGCGAAAAGCAAATATTCGAGACTTTTGATGCCAGTCACTCTGCGCCATCTCTGGTAAAAACAAGAGTTGTGGGGACGCAATGGCACCGCTTCTCTGATCTGATGCCGTATATTCTTTGTGCGGCGTCGGCCAAAGTATCCAATAATCGCCTGCGCCACTATACGATTCAAACGGCCTACGAAGAGTTAGGTGCTCGCAACGCTGATGAAATCCATCACGAGATGTTTTGGGCAACCGCCATCATGGCAGGAGCCAAAAACACAGATCGTGACGCATTATCTGATGAACCAGAAATCACCAGCGCCCTAAATTTCATCGAGAAAGCCTTGATGGAATCAAGGTCTGATGAAGAGATACTTGGGCTTCTTCTTGGCCTTGAAATCTGCGCTCAGGAGAATATCGAAACGGTATTTTCATCTCTCGCGCATACAAAAGAGATTGAGGCGCGGTTAGCTGAAACCAAGTTTTTCAAACTTCATCGCCAACTGGAGATGGAGCATATCAGACTTGATGTCTCTATCTTTTTGCGTTTCTGCCAGAACTCCCAGGAGAAAATCCAACTCTTCACCAAGGGCTTTGATGCTGGTGTTGAATTTTGGAAGCAGTTTTGGTCTGGCATCGGGAAAGTCATTGTTCGCCAGCGCGAGGTACTAACCTGTGCATAAACGTGGCGAATTCATCAAGATTTTGATCTCGGCTTTGATCTCTCAAAGCGGCAGTCATTTTCTTACCATTGCGCTTTCCGCGATGGTGTTTTCGCAGACTGGTTCGGCAGTCAAAGCATCCCTGATCTTCGTCCTCTCTTATCTGCCATCGGTGTTCGTCTCTTCCTCTCTTGGCGGTTGGATTGATCGCTCTATCTCGAAAAGGTTTCTGGCAGCTAATGAAGTCCTGGCCATCGCCATCAGCATCCTTTGTGGCGCTTGTGTTTACTACGAATTTCCAATTGGTGCTGTTCTCTTTGCGCCGCTGTTGCGATTCGCTCGCTGGTACTTTTCACATCGAGAACGGCGTTGTCCAAATGTGTGAAGGTTATTTCTCCGCAAAATTTGGCTGCTTCGCGCATTAAACTATTCTTCCTGAGCTTTTTTCTTTCAACAGTTGCAGCAGGAGTCCTGGCGAGCTTTTTCCTAGGAAAAGTGTCGATCTGGTCCATTATCGCGATTGATGTAGCCACTTACAGTGTTGGCCTAATCGTTATTTCACTTCTGCAAAAGCTAGAAGTTGATTCTCCGGCGTCTGTTGGATCGCAAACAAACGGTCTTTTTGCGACTGTATCGGAAATACTTTCTGAGCCGATGTTGAAAGCGAGCTTTATTGCAGTTTGCTTTTCTCAAGCAATTTTCCAAGGGGCTTATTCGATCCTGGTTTCGTATCTTCCAATGCGCCACTTCGGAATCGGACTATCAGGAACAGGAATTTTTCAAATAGCCGCGTCGGTAGGAATCATCGGTGGTTTCCTCGTCAACTGGCGATTCCCAAATTTTCTGAAAGGAAGAAGCGGTGGGCTCCCGCTACGACTCCTTACTTGTACGATTGTTGGAATCTTTGGTTTGCTTTTCACGTTGCAAACTGACCTCCAAGTTGGAGTGTCTAGTTTCTTCGTTCTCAACCTTGCTTACGAATGTATTTGGCTTTTTCATAGCTCAGAATTCTTTGCAAATAGCCCCCTTCAAAACGCTGCGCGTTATCAGTTTACTCTATCCTCTGTTGCCTCATTTTTGATGGCGAGCTGCACGCTCGGTTATGCAGCATTGATTGATCAGATCGGAGCACAGAGCGGGGTAGCGCTCACGCTATTCATTGGGCTGCTGGCTTGGTTCGCAATCTCGCGTTCCTCCTTTGCTCGTAAACAAACGGCAGTGGGGGTACGAGTGTGAAAACCATTGCCCTGTTTCTTGATCCGAAAGGCACGGTCTTAGAAATTGTTCGTGCCGCAAAGCGACGTGGACTATTTATTGTCGCCGCTGTTTCAGATGAAACGCTTTTGACGGACGCGCCAGAACCATACCAGTCAGCGGTTAGTAGTATTGACCAGATCTTGCCCGTCGATTCTTGGGATGGCTCTGCCGCTCAAAAGATTGTCGAGGCCCTACGACCGCTAGGAAAAGTGGAGTGCGTCTATTCTGGTTTTGATCCCTGCGCGGTCACTGTTGCCAAGCTCAGAAGCGAGTTTGGATTACCAGCAACTTCGCCGGAAACGCTTGCACTGATTCTTGACAAGCAACGTCTGCGCACTCGCCTCATTGAACTTGGACTCTCGAAAATCAATTTGGTTTCGCAATCCGTCGCCGACAAGTGGAATAGCTGGGAGTTTGGTGGACCTGCTTACTTCAAACCCATACATGGCTTTTTCAGTGCTTACGTCAAACGCTGTGAGAGCTGGGAGGACTTCGAGAAAGCTCGATCTGAATGGGAGCGAGGCAACGCCAGCGATCCCGCGTATGTGAAAAACTATGTGCGTGGCACCAACCAAAACTACTTGGAACAGGCTTTCGACGGCGAGCTACTTTCTGTCGAATCCTTTTCTTCTGGCGGCAAGTTTCAATGTCTAGGACTTTTGTCTCGGATTCTCTATTCAAAGAATCCCATCGTGGAGATGGGGTCGTGCTTTCCTTACCCGCATCCGTTGCGCGACAAGATCGTAGCTACTGTTGAAAAGGCTCACGCACTTCTCGGATTCATGGAAGGTGCCAGCCATGTTGAATTGATCGTTGGCAAATCTGGCGACGTGGAGATCATTGATTTCAACCCGCGCTTTGTCGGCGCTGATGTTCTTCAGTCGATCAACAACGCTTACGGAATCCGAATCGAGGAGCAGCTATTCGATTGGGCTTGTGGGAAAGAGGTCGTCATCAGCATGAACAAACCGCAATATTCTTGCCTACAATATGTATTGTCTCCTGAGCCGCTACGGTTCGAGTCAATTTCATTTCCTGGTTCGCCGGAAGTGAAATTCAAAACGACGTTTGTAAAGCACGGCGCAAATCTCTCAAGCATAGATAGACAGCTCGATTACATCGGTTGCTATCTTACGGTCATGCCGACTTTCGAGTTGGCACTCAGTCGGTCAAGAGAGCTGCGACGTGAAGTAAAGATCAATGGTTATTTGGAAGGAGCTTATTGATGAAAAATGTATTTGTCATAGCAGGAGGCAGTCGCGGTCTAGGTAAAGCTCTAGCCAAAGAAGCCTACGAATTAGGGTATCCGGTCGCGCTACTGGCGCGTGGTCAGGATGATTTAGACAATGCGAGGAAAGAGATTCTATCGGGTAGCGAAAAACAAAAATTCTCGATTCACTCGGTTGACCTGGCTGATCCCATCGCGACCAAAAAAGCATTTTCAGAGATCGAGAAAGCACACGGAGCTATCGGTGCCCTTGTGAACTGCATGGCGACCTGGATTCCAAGGAAGAAGGCCGCCGACCTTCAACACGAGGACTTCGACAAGTCGCTTCGACTCAATTTCTTCTCAGCTTTCAACTCCATTAGAGAGTGCTTGTTAAAAAAAGAAAAAACAAAGTCTCCACTTACAATCATAAACGTGGGTGCTACGGCGTCCACTCGTGGAGGTGTTCAGACCTCGCCCTTCAGCGTCGCGAAATCAGCTTTGAGAAGCTATTCGCAGAGCCTCGCAAAAGAGCTCGGGCCGGAAGGCGTACACGTTGCGCATCTGATCATCGACGGCCTAATCGACAATGAACGCACAAAGGGATTGAATCCGAACTCGCCGCCAGAAAATTTTATCAACTCAGTTTCCATCGCTAAATCCATCATCCATGTAGTTGAGCAGGATAAAAGCTGTTGGACGTTCGAGTGGGACGTGAGGCCGTATAATGAGAAATGGTAAAAACATATTCGCGGCGCTGATCTTTTCGTTGTGTTCCGCTAAGTCTTTTGCGGCGACGAAGACACTGACCGTCGGAGTGTCGTTTCGATTAAACGATGCCTATAACAACTCCGTTCGCTCTCTTATGAGTGGAGTTGAGACGGCAAAGGCAGAATTCGAGAAGGATCATCCTGGAACCGTTATTCAACTAAAAGTTCTTGCTCACGGTGCGGATCTTGCCTCCGTGAATGGCGTTGCTGACAAGTTCATCGCGGAAAGAATTCCCGCTGTCATCGGCGGGGAAATGAGCGAGGAATCGCTAGTTTTTGGCGACCGTCTCGGTGCAAAGAAAATAGTTTTTTTCACGCCAACTAGCTCAAATCCACAAGTCACCAACGACAAGCCGTTTGTATTTAGCGCCTGCTTTTCGGATCGCGCAGTGGCTACCGAAATGGCTCGCTATATGAAAGAAAATCTCAAGCCAACAGCACTCGGTGTCATTCACAATATTTCGTCGCCGTACTCAGATTACTTGAGCAACCGCTTTGTGGAAACCTTCTCACGCATGATTGTGCAAAACCCAAAAGATAGACCATTGGTACTCGTTGAAAAGGTATTGAGGCGCACGCTCGACTTCTCAAAGCAGATTAAGCTCTTCAAGGACAATAATGTATCTCACGTCGCAATTTTCTCTCACGATGCTGATGTCATTCAGTTTGTAGTTCAAGCTGAAGAGCAAAAATTCTTTCCCGTCTACATGGGAAGCGATGGATGGGGAAGCAATCAGTATGTGTACGAAAAATTCGTCAAAGAATCGAAGCACGGTGCAAAGTTCGTCGCAATCCGAAACTCGTATTGGAAGGAAGATGCTGATAACCCCATAGCGAAGCGATTCAAGTCAGCCTACAAAAAGCAGTACAACCGCAATCCTGAAGCGTGGTCAGCAATCGCGTTCGATACGGCATGGTTTCTCTTCGGGGCAATGTCCAGGGCCAAAGACCCGAATAGCGGCGAAGACATCAGAAAAGAGCTGAAGAAGACTAACGGTGTTCCACTTGTGACTACCGACAGATTCTCTTTCGGCGAAGACAATTCTCCACGGAAGGATCTTTATCTTTATCGAATCAGTAAGGACGGAATTCAATACGAGGCGACATTGAAATGAAATCGCGTCACCCACATCTGAAAGATCCCAAGAGCCTCATCAGCGCATTCATCGGGGGATCGTTGGTCGTTATCGTGCTCTGTCTCTGCGTCACTGCGGGGATATTTACTTATACTTTTGTTTCAAAAGAAATACAGAGAATCGACATCGCGCAGAGACAGGTTCTCCAGTTCTTTCAGTTCCAGCAAACCATTATTGGCGAAGAAATGTGGACTCGAAATCTCGAATCCATCGCTGTGCGTGTGGCGGGGATAGCTTCGCAGCTTGGCGATGCAGAGTATGAGCTTTATTTAGCCGATGAATTGGGGGCCTGTCTTTATCATTCTCGAAGCGGCTTATCTGAGAAAAACTGCACGGCACCTGCTGATCTGCGCGAATTTACGCAACAGGAGCAAAACCCCGCAGAGATAAAACACGTTCTACGTTTCGATGACAGCACGAAGCGCAATATCTATATGACGCCGATCTTTGTCGGCTCAACTCTGAAAGGGTATCTCTACACCACACTGTCTGATCCCTATCACTTTTATCGCGGCGGCATTTGGTCGCTGATCTTTGAAACATTTTTCCCGGCGATCTGCGTTATTATTCTCGTTCTGACGATTTGGTTCTATGCCTGTAATAGATGGTTTCTCAAACCGTATCTTGAAAGCCTTGTCGAACTGCAAAGAGAACAGGCGTTTGTTCGTGCTGCGCAGCAAGTCGCCCATGATTTGAAATCGCCGCTTGCCACCCTTTTGCAAGTAACCGAAACGCTAAAACAGGTTCCTCCGGAAAGACTGCGCCTAATCCGAAACGCCGTATCAACGATCCGTGACATTGCGAACAGTTTGATTGGTAGAAAGTGCGAGGCCGCTTCAACTCCAGCAAAAGGGGCAGCGACTTCCTCCGGCGAGCAGCCGACACTGCAGCTTCTTTCCAATTTGATCGCCGAGTATCGCGGCATGGCCGGAGTAGAAATCTCAGATCATCCCTCGAAGGAATCCTACGGCCTATTTGTGAAAGTTCAGCCGACAGAGTTTAAGAGGATGCTGTCAAATCTCATCAACAACGCGGTCGAGGCCGTCGAAGGCTCGGGGCAGATCTCCGTCAATGTATCTTCAGATAACGACAAAGTGATCATTTCAATTGTCGATAACGGTAAGGGAATTTCTGATACTAGGCTTCTCCAGCTTGGAAGGCGTGGAGCCACTTTCGATAAACCAAATGGTCGTGGACTCGGCCTCTTTCATGCAAAAGAAACAGCGAAGGCATCAGGTGGAGAACTGAAAATTGAGTCAAAGGAAAATCAAGGAACGACGGTAAACGTGATCCTGCCGCGTGCGGAAACACCGAAATGGTTTGTGCCACAGCTCGCCGTCACCGAGAATACGACGGTGGTTGTTCTGGACGATGACAGTTCCATTCAACAAACTTGGGCGAACAGATTCAAGACGGTAAGCAAGAGTCCTATTTCTCTTTTGAAATTTTCCC
>CAZUYQ010000011.1:0-8683 GCA_964624705.1 uncultured Polynucleobacter sp. | reverse complement strand
GGGCAAAGCGCCGAAAGACACTCTTTACCTCTGCGACTACCAACTGAATCACCAAAGCAAAAACGGCCTTGATGTTATCGAAGAGCTTTCGATTCAAGATCATGCTGTCCTGGTGACGGGTCATTTTGAAGAACGCGATATCCGCGAGCGGTGCGCTCTGTTGGGAGTGCGCATGGTTCCGAAAGAGCTGATTGGCTTTTTGCCGATTCTAGTTTCTCCGGTTGTTTAGAGGTGCAAAGTGCATTGCACTTTGCGCAACGGGTTTACTGATGGACTATTTGAATGACATCAAGAAATTTATCGAGATCCTGATGCGCAGTGAGAAGTTCCATCTACTGTGTATCTCGGGTGCTCCTGGCTGGGCAAAGACCCATACAACGCGGCAGTTTTTGAGTGACCTTGGCACTAACTATCGGATGCTTGGTGCATACTCGACTCCTCTTGCACTCTATAATCACCTCTCTAACTTTCCTCACGACATCAGCGTAATCGACGATACCGCAGGTTTATTTTACAACGCGCAAGCATTGTCCATCCTGAACGCTGCGACTTGGCCAGGCGTTACCAAAGGTGGCAAGCGGGTGGTGACGTGGACTTCGACATCTGAAAAGGTGGCTGTTCCATCGTTTGAATTTCACGGGAAGATCATCGTACTTACGAATTTTCTTCCCGACACGCCGCAAGCCAAAGCGTT
Source organism: uncultured Polynucleobacter sp. (assembly GCA_964624705.1). Lineage (GTDB taxonomy): Bacteria > Bdellovibrionota_B > Oligoflexia > Oligoflexales > RGVZ01 > CAMDKS01. The sequence continues at coordinate 7,989 of CAZUYQ010000011.1, read as the reverse complement.
TATCAACCGCGCCATGCAATACAACATCCGCTTGTCAGGAGATCAGGTTGCGGACCTCCTACTCTATGCTGCGAAATCAGGCCACTTCGCGAGCACCTATTGCGCAGTACAAGTTGCGAAGTTTCTCGGTGCAAAGGCCCGTGAGTATGCACAGTCGGGTGCAAGATGCCCAATCAGCCTGCGCACCCTGGAAATGGGGGTTGAAATCGCGGAAAATGAGCCGGAATCGTGGCAGGAGCTTTTGGAAAGTGCAATTCCAGGTGTTGCACCTGCACTCAAAGGTGTTGCCGTCAAGTCGAGTATGGACGTGCTCAAAAGTCTCGGCCAATCAGGGCTGAAGATTTCGCAGCAGTTTGCGGAGTTTCATCAAGCAACGGGCATGAGTCGCAGATCGTTCTTTTACCAGCGCAAGAAGCTGGGGCTTACGTGCAAAGGAGTAAATTATCAGGAGGTAGCACCATGAGGATTCATTGTTTGTGGTGCTACCATTTGAAGGGCTATTGATTCGTGAATAGACAATAAGAGACTATATGCGAAGAAAATTGGGCCTAATTTGGTATCAATTGGAAATGCCTTTCCCCGGGATTCCTTTCTGCAGAAGATTTGCTAGTCCCTCCCACTGGCTCGCATTTGCCAAGACTAAAATAATAGTCGAAAAACCATTTGAATAAGCTAAAATATGATTTGACAATCTTAGTTTATCGATGGTGCAAATGAAGGCAACAAGAGTCTTACTTCTTAACGCGGCAACGAGGATCTTTTCTGTAAAAGGCTTCGCAGCCTCTACAGTTCAAGACATAGCGCGAGCAGCGGGCGTGAACGTCAGTCTTATTAGTTACCACTTTGGGGGTAAAGAATCCCTTTTCCGCTCATGTTTGGAATCTTTTGCCATCCAGAATTTGGATATTGCAGCGGAGGTTCTGAAAATTCCACCTTCACAGGAAGAAATGCGCATTCGATTAGAAGTTTTTTCCGATAGAGTTCTTAATTTATACTTAGAGCATCCTGATGCTTGCCGAATTTTGCTGCGAGATATCGAACTAGAACGGGAACTAAATCGCGACATATTCGTTAAAACTTTTCTAAAAGCGGTTCAAAGTCTTGAGAGCTTCTTCATTTCAGCCAAAAAAGGTGGTTTGCTTGCGGAATGGGTTGAACCGATGCTTCTCGCAAAATTTTTCTTTGGTCATCTTCTGCAAGGTACAAAAGCCGAAGACTTTCAGAGCAACAATAAAAATAGTTATCGATTCAAATTGCGAAATCATATCGTTCGAATGACACTTGATGGCGCACAAAACAGATCAGTCTGCGACAAACCCAATTAGTTTTGTCCTACAGAGAGGAGATCCTAATTCTTGCTTCACATTAAAAGTCTGCCATCACCGCTAATCTGATGCACCTTGTTGTTGAAAAATCACTATTTTAAGAGCCAATCCACAGCGGCTACAAGGTCATTATAGAAAACACGGTGGTCTGCATCTCCAAAAGCGAGCCTAGCTAAGTAAGCCATCTTGGCGTCAGGAACGACGATAGCGCGACGAAGCTTTAGATCCTTCTGCTCATCATTAATTTTCCACTGCAAAATAGGAAGCTCGACATTCGGAGGATGCATTTCGAGCGCATCCAGGAGCACAAGGTTTTTCCCTGAATTCCTGGCCATTTCGCTAAGATTGTGGCTCAGATCTAAAAAAAGATCCTTATTAAGGTCGCCACGAATGCGTGCGATAATTACTTCTCCAACCTGAGCTACCCATAAGTTGTCTGATTTAATTGCTTGATTCATAGTCTGTGGAAAATCCGTAAAAATCCCGCACAACTGTTCTACATTATCATTTTTATTCTATACTTTCGTTACGAAAACCGCATGTCGCACCGAAAAAATTTACATGCTGAGTCCAGCGGAGAACGCAAAAAACTCTTTCTGAAACTGACTGTTATATCCAGCTTCGAAACCTAGCCCAGGAATGGCGATGCTTTTCAAGAAAAAATAAACCCCCGCTCCGAATGCATGATATTCCGTATAACTCTGCCCACCAGAGCGATAATAGAGTTTTCCGTTGTCCGCAAATGGTGCAGTTGTGAGCGTGCCGTAGGAATATGATTTCAGGGGAATCTGGTAGTCAACAGCTACCGCATAGAAACGTTCTGCCCACAATGACTTTGGTTCAATGCCTCTCAATCCTCGCCCGCCGCCAATCCGAAGCGCATCTTGTTTGCCTCCTCCCGAAACACCGCCATTTAGAAACAAAATTTGTAAAGCTTGAGTTTGGTATACACCCTGCTGCCAGCCAATCTGAATATTATGGGACGTGCATTTTTTTGCACCATCTGTTCGATTCATGTCGGTTGCAATTTCTGATTTAAAAAACAAACCTTCTGAATAGTAGAGCTTATAGTTCTTCATGTCATAAGATAATGATGCTCCGAGCATAGTGGATGAATTATCATCGGGAGGTGTGTATTGAGAATATTGCGAAAAGGTCCTTGTTTGCCTGCTAATTTTCGGCGTAAACGACCATGGATGAAATTTGTAGCCAACGCCCAACGTGACTAACGAACTCACTTCGTGAAAGCCATCAATCTCTGATTCCTCATAGAGGTGGACGACGTCTGCATCTTGTCGAATCGCACTTAAAGTGTAATGCCAATTTGAAAAAAACCACGAGGGGTCTGAGAGGAGTCCGAAATAAGTGCTACCAGAGTTGGAGACGCTGGCACCCAGACCAAGAGTCATACCCATGCCAAGAAAATTACTTTCGAACAAAAAAGCACCTGCACTCTTTGACTTTCCGCTACCTGCTTGAACTGCGGGAATCGGAATGAGAGTCCACTTTTCCTCAATTTCGATTTCGAGATTTGGATAGGCGTTTTTAATTTTTACTTCAGAAAATAGGCGTGAATTCATCAAACACTGTCGAAGAGCAGAAACGTTGTCGGCTGCGACGACATCGGCCTCGTTACGCTTAAGACAGTTTTTTACCAAGTGCTCAATATAGAACGCGCGCGTCCTTTTGTTGCCCTTTATGATTATGTCTGAGGGAAAATCTTGCTTTCTCCGCAGACGCTACGCCCGCTAGAAGTAAAAAGCCACACAGGAGACTCCTCTTGCCAATTTTCAAACTCCTTTGATCCGACTTTCGTGGCTCGAAACAACCTTAATATTATGCTCATCATGTTTTAGAGGCTTTGTATCTTCACTTTCCAGATCACCCATATCCATATCGTCAGCACTTACACCTACCGCGCGCCTAACAACGCGAAGACTCCATGATCTGAAACGTTCCAAATAGGTATAGGCCGCCGGAACTACCAAAAGTGTCAAAAGTGTGGAGCTAATAAGTCCGCCAATTACAGCAATGCCCATACCAGTTCTTTGCTTAGAAGCTTCGTTTAATCCAATTGCTATGGGCAACATACCGGCAATCAAGGCGATCGTTGTCATCAAAATCGGTCTTAACCTTACACGGCCCGCTTCAACAACCGCCTCAGCATGGGTCATTCCCTTAGCGATAAGTTGATTTGTATAGTCAACAAGAATAATCGAATTTTTCGTCGCCACTCCTAAAAGCAGAATGCATCCTATCATCGAAAAGATATCTAAAGATGCACCCGTGGCTAACAGGGCAAAAAATGCGCCGCACGCAGCAAGCGGTAACACAAGCATAATTGTAAATGGCGTGATAAAGGATTCATAAAGACTAGCCAACACGAGATATACAAATAGTATTCCAGTGATGGCCGCGAGAATCATATTACCAATCAGTTCTTTAAAGTTCTCAGCCTGTCCCACGTAGGAATAGCTTACTCCCTCGGGCAATTTCAATTCGTTCTTAAGCATGTTATCAATATCCGCCATAACGCCACCCATTCCAGGGCCATTAGGTGCGATGTCGGCAGAAATCTGAACATATCTTGCACGGTTCTCGCGCGAGATACTTGCAGGGCCTGTGGTTTCAACAGGTGAAGCAACATCTTTTAACCGAATGATTCTTTGATTCATATTTGGAACGAACGCATTTGAAAATCGCTCTTTTAGGTTTCTTTGATCGTCCTTAAGCCGAACTCGGATATCGTACTCTTCGCCATTCTCGCGGAAAACGGCAGGTGTTGCACCCTCGATCAGGGTCCTCAGTTCCAAACCGATCGCAGATGTCGCTACGCCCAACTGCTCAGCTCGGCGATTATCTGGAACGACTTGAAATTCAGGTTTTCCGGGCCGATAATTAATGTCTGCATCTTTCAATCCAGGGTGAGCTTTGATTTTTTCAAATAATTTAAATGAATATTCTTCAATTTGATTTAGATTGTTGCCGACGATATTGATATTAAAAGGCCTCTGACCTCCCCCGGAAAGGTCAATGTCTTTAACAATAGGTCTTGCGTATGCGAATGGTTTCAATTGTTCACGCAATCTGTCTTTAAAAGCAGACGTGTTAATCTGTCGTTGCTTGCTCGGAACCATTTGCACAAAAAAGGTGCCCTTATTAGGCTCGCCGGTAAAACTCCCCACAAACATCACTGATCGCTCAATTTCTTTATTGGACCGTATGACATCATCTATTTGCTTAGCCGTTTCAGCCGTTGTGTTAAGGCTTGCTCCCGGTTCGAGATCGATCGTAATAGAAAATTCGCCGGTATCTTGGGTGGGCAAGAAAGTCTTGGGGATAAATTTTATCGAATAGATACTTATGGCAAATACAACTATGCTGGCTCCGATTACCAAGAAAGGATGGCGATTGGTACGAGTCAGAATTTTTGCGTATGTATTTTCTAAATAAGTTTGAAATTTATCGAACCCTCCGACAATCACACCGGCTATTTTACCCCAAAATCCCTTTGAATCCTTAATTCCATGACTATGTCCCGCGTAATATGCGGAAAGCATTGGAGCCATAGTCAAAGCGTCGAATAAGGAAATTGCCATGGCAAAACAGATTGTAAGACCAAATTCTTTAAAAAATTGCCCTACAATTCCCTGCAAAAAGCCAATCGGTGCAAAAACCGAAATAACTGCGAGCGTCACCGCAACAACAGCAAGCTGGACTTCTTTTGCGCCAAAGAGGGCAGCCTTCATAGGCGATAAACCCAGTTCAACGTGCCGGTAAATATTTTCGCGGACTACGATTGCATCGTCGATAAGAAGACCAACAGCCAGCGACAAAGCCAGAAGCGACATTATGTTAATGGTAAAGCCTGCCATCGACATCAAGAAGAAGCTACCAATCAAGGACGTGGGTAGCGCAAGACCGGTGATAAAAGTTGATCTACCGCTTCCGAGAAAAAGATAAACAACAACGATCGTGAGAACAATTCCGATGAGAATTGCTTCCAAAACGTCGTAGACGTTGTCTCTAATCATTTTCGATGTGTCGCGAACCAACACGAGTTCGCCTTTGCCGTTCATGGTCTTCAAGGTCTTGTTAATGTCTTCCATTTTAGCTTTAACGGAATTTGCTACCGCGATTGTATTCGATCCCGACTGACGAAACAGCATTAGAAAAACCGATTTTTTCCCGTTAACGAAGGCTCGGGATTTTTCGTCAGTTACGGTATAATTGACTTGACCAACTTCGCGCAAAGTAACGGGGACTTCGTTGCCGAAGAAACTTACAATCACATCTCCAATATCCGATATAGATTTAAACTCTCCCAAAGTGCGGAATGTAGTTTCAGACCGACCCGCATCAACTTTTCCCGCTGGAATATTCTGTCCGGCTGCTCCGATGCGCGCAGCAACATTCGTCGCTGGGATCTGGTATTTTTTAAGTTTATCTTGGTCTAGTTGAACCTGGATCTCACGTTTGCGTGCTCCTATAACTTGCACAAGTCCTACCTGATTAATTTGCTCCAAACGAGGTTTGATTTGATTTTCAGCTAGATCAAACAGCTCTGCAGCCCCGAGATCCGCGCTCACGGACAAAATCATAATTGGTTGGTCGGCTGGATCGATTCGTCGAATAACAGGTTCCTCGATTCCATCAGGTAGCTTGCGCTTAGCAGCACTGACCTTGTCGCGGATTTGCTGTTCCGCATACTTAATATCCATTTCAAGATTAAACTCTGCAATGACAGTACTTGCACCTTCGACGTTTGTGGAACGCAATGCCTTAATACCCGGCACGTTACTCATCTCGTCTTCTAGCACCTTGGAAACTAAGGTTTCAATTTCCTTGGGGCCTGCTCCGGGGTATATGGTTTGAACCATAATTACTGGAAAAGTAATGTTAGGAAAAAGATCCACGGGCATTTTCCGAATAGACATTATTCCCAAAAAAAGCAGAACTGTGACAATTGCCGTTACAAAGACAGGACGTCTTATTGATAGTTCTGATATATTCATAGTTTGGTTTCCTCGTAGACTTTCATGTTGGTCAAAACGTCCAGTACTTGCGCTGTTGCTTGAATTCTGCCTAGTTGTGCGTTAAGAAAATCTTGTTCAAAGAGAAAGATTTGATAGGTTGTGCTTCTGCCCTCTTGCATTCTCTTGCGTTCAGCGTCGAATTTAAGCTTTTGCGCATCTTCAAGCTCCATGACGACCTTTAGTCGTTCTTGAGTGTCGGCGAGTCGCTGCAGAAGATCTTTCCATTCATTTTCTTGATCAGTAGCTTTACGATTAAAAACAAGTTCTGCTCCTTGCATTTCTTGAATGTAACCTGAGGCTGTTGAATTGATTATATTTCGGTCCAATGGCACACTTAAGCGCAAGCCGATGGTGTAGAGTGGATGTTTAGTGGAGGTTGAATCTGACGCAGCGTCCGGATATTTGGGGTCTCGACCGGTGAGAGACGCGTTGCCGAAAAGATCGAGAGTTGGCTTGTATTTATTCTTTGCAAGTTCGACATTCGATTGCGCTGCCTCAAGTCCAAACCGTGCGGCTTTTAAATCGTCGCGCTCGGACTGTTTTTGTGGGGCACTCGATGCCAGAAGGTTCGCAAGAACAGGTTGATCAAGTTGCGCGATTTGACTTGAGGGCTGACCACGCAGGTCATTAAAGGCTTTCAATGCAAGCCTTGATTCGTTCGTGGCTGCCTTTAAATCCAATTCCCGCATTTTTAATGCAGCTCTTGCTTGGAGCAGATCTGAGTTATCGATCAAGTTTCTTTTGCTCCTATCTTCTTGCGAGTTCGTAATTTTCTTTGCCCGGTCGTAACTTTGGTTTTGAACTTTAAGTTGCTCCTCTGCGATGGCAAGCCGCCAGTACGCCTTTTCAGCCATAATTAGAATTTGTTTTGCGGCAAACTGCTCTCCCATCGAGCTGGCTTTGGCACTTAAAGCTATTTGCTTCTCCTGCGCTTTTAAATCCTCACCGAATCCATTTTTCCAAAGAGGTTGCGAAACCTCCAAATTCACAGATGAGTCATAAAATTTCTTCTCAGGTAGGGCTGTGCTCTGGGGACCATCGAGTGACATGTTTTGGACGGCATAGTAAAGTTTTGATTGCATACCAAAACTCGTTTGCTTTGAAACGCCTACAGATAGTGACTGACTTTTGCTTTCAAGTCCTTGAGACACTGGTGACGATGTCACTCTTTGGTCATCGGCGTACTTAGTCTCTGCAAACGCGTTCGGAGAATAAAGCAAAGCTCCCTCGTCGGAACGTCCCGCGCTGCCTTTTGACTTTTCTACTGCACCCTTATATCCACTATGCGCCTGTTTAACTTCTTCAAGATATTGAGATAATGGCAGCTGTTGACCATATGAGACGGTCGAGCCGACAAAAAAAATAAGTGCCAAATACAATTTCACTTAAGCACCTCCGTTACATGACTAAGATACCATTTTAGTCACATGGTCATATCGGTGTAAAGAGGGATTACTTAAGGGATGGATTCGTATGTAAGCGCAATGACTGGATTTAGCGTTTAGAAATCCCGTCAATAAAGGTGTTGGCAAGGAATTCCACGGCGGAAGGGGTGATGTCTTTATCGCCTAAAAAAATCTGGAGGGTAAGACCTTTGAGTAGCGTGGTCACCGCCCAAACCGTCCTGT
>CAZUYQ010000010.1:65481-70123 GCA_964624705.1 uncultured Polynucleobacter sp. | reverse complement strand
CCACCTTCGCGCAAGCAAAGTCTAAGCTTGAGGAAATTAAGAAGAAAGGTACGGCTGGTCCAGCTGAGCCAAAAGCGAGCTAGGGGTTTCGGTTTTATGTGAATAAAAGGCTTGGCACCGAGATAGTGCCAAGCCTTTATTTTGTGAGATCTTTGCTACTTATTTTACATCTAAATAGATAGCGGGTGCGTGAATCAACTTTCCGTTTTCTTGTAGTGATAGGGTGATCCAACCTGTGCTACCTTTGAGACTTTCTGGAATCTGAAATGTGAACTCCGCTAAACCTTGATCACTGTTGATTGCGAGAGATTGCAGCTCATAGGCGGGAATCGCATTTGCGGTTAGCACTAAACCTGGATCACTCGTTTTGTTTAGCACGATTCTATAAACGCCTTGAAGTGGAGCGCCAACTTCGTTCTTCACACTAAAGTAGAACTTCGCTATCGAGCCAGCCTGTACAATCTGGCTTTTGATCGGAAGAGGCTTGCGATCCGCGTCAAAGACATAGAGCGACGCATTGCGGACCACTGGCACCTTGATCGCCACTGAGTTTCCAACATAAGTTTCTCCAGCCGCATCCGTAATTGTTGGGACTATCACTGCCGGTGTATTTCCTCCTGCCCAAATGCCAGCTTTGACTTTAACGTTTACGTTCAAAGATTGACCTGGTTCCATATCGGGAAGGGCAAGATCTTTAGTGTCGAACGTCACGATACCGGGGTTGCTAGCCAATGATAATTTCTGCCCTACTTGAACCATAGGAGTCTGGTTCTTCAAGGTGATAACCGCATCAGCCCATTCATTTACCGGAGCTTTCGTTAGAAACTTGAGATCTTGAAGTACCCATGGTTCTTTACAATCTATCGCCAAGGAAAAGTTAGAGATTGGTTTGAAAACTCCGCTTTCATCTAACTGTTCAACAATACCAGCTGCAGATAGACCATTACGACATTCAGTTGCTGGCACTTTTAGCTTGAATGCATTTAAGAACTCGACCCGTGTGTCCGCATCAATCGCAGGAACTAAGCGTGATTTGCTGCCAATCACTTCTAGGCCGGAGACCTCGGTAATTGAGATACGAATCGAACCATCTGTGCTCGCGGCGTTGCCAAAATTTGCTAACCAGGCAGACACGCTTAATACTTCGCCCGCACTAAATACACCGTCTTCTTTTCCTTCCATTATTCCGAATTCTCTTGCAGTGATAACTGGCGATGTCGCCAAACGTTCAGTTAACAGGCTTTCTGCTTGCGATCTTGCTACTGCACTATATTCCTCAGTTAACTTAGTGACAGCGTCGTCACGGCCGCGCTCGGTTGCACCTAGTTTTGCGCCTGCAAGCCAGGTTGCTGGATCCTGAGTCGTCAAAGCACTCTGAAACGAAGCGTAGGCAGCATTGGCATAAGATGCTTCGAAAGCACTTTGGAACGACCCATTGTAAGTTTCGTTGAATCCTGAGTTATATGCGTCATCGTAGGCCGCTTCACAGTACCAAACAACATCTGCATCAAGGCTCTGACATGGAGCTGAGTAGTAATACAATCCTGTTGAAGAACTGTTCACAAAACCATGAACGGGAGTAAGCGGCAGCGAGTAGTCTGGTTCGGTGATACTTGAAAGAGGTTTCGTCGCTACGCCCGCAACGTCGAGGTACGTGGTGACAGCAGTACCTTTAGAAGCAACGCTTGGATCTGTAACACCACCTAGATCAATGGATAGATCGTAGTTTGGTTGACCTGCGAAAATATCACTTAGTAGCCCATTAAATGTATCAGGATAGATTTCCTTATCAGTTTTCTGCCGAGCAGTGATGGTTCCTTCAGCATAACCCGCATCATAAGATGCTTGTAGATCTGAGTTACTACCTACATCTGTAAACCCTTGCTGATATCCTGCACTATAGTCGCGTTGTAGTGCCGTTTGTGATCCAGAAGTTGATCCTGCGCCGCTTCCACTTGTACTTCCTTCATTCTGCCCGTCCCATCCACCGAGTTCAGAACCCTCGCGAGCTCCATCGGTGTATCCGAGGCTTGCACCTAATTGAATGGCAGCGTTTTTTGAAGCTTCGAAAATCTGTTCTCCACGAAGGCGATTTTCCTCTTCAATTCTTTGACGCTCAAGTTCCCAAAATTGTTGTTGCTCACGTTCCCACTGCGCAATAGCTTGGTTCCTGCGGCGACGCTCCTCAAGACCTCTGCGATTGCGTTCATTGCATTCTTGACGGAACCGTTCTTGTTCCTCTTGATTGCGGCGACGGGTTGCCTCTTCGAATGCACGCCTTCGAGCCTCTTCGCGGTTATAACGACGATGATTTTCTTCTTCGTGCTGACGACGTTGCTCCGCCTCATTGCGACGGTTATTGTCCCTAACTTGGTGACGATGCGAACGTTCTTCTTCGGCATGACGACGTCGATCTTCTTCAGCTCGGCGTTGCTGTTCACCGGCAGAGCGACGTTCACTATCTTCTTTTTGACGTCGAAGTGCTTCTTCTGCTTGATGTCTCGCTTGTTCTGCTTCGCGACGTTTCTCTTCTTCGCCCGGATGATTGCGGCGATCTGCGGCGCGTCTTGCTTCTTCTTCGGCTTTGCGTTTAGCAAGCTCAGCTAGTCGTTTTATTTCCTCGGGACTTTGATTGCGACGTGCTTCTTCAGCAATTCGTTTTGCCTCTTCCATCGCCTTGCGTTTTGCTTCTTCAGCGATTCTTTTTAATTCGGCGCTTTTTTCACGCAGACGTTGGTCATCTGCTTGGCGTTTTGCTTCTTCAGCCGCCTTGCGTTTTACTTCTGCTTCTTGACGGTGGCGCTCTTCTTCAATACGTCTAGCTTCTTCAGCAGCTTTACGTTTTGCTTCTTCTGCGAGTCTAGCTGCTTCGGCCGCTTTGCGTTTTGCTTCCGCCTCACTTGTCCGATTGCGCTCTTCTTCACGCTTAGCAGCTTCCGCACGTCTGGCTTCTTCAGCTGCTTTACGTTTAGCTTCTTGTTCTGCATCACGTTTTGCGGCTTCGGCACGTCGAGCTTCTTGTTCTGCTTCACGCTTAGCCTGCTCAGCACGGCGAGCTTCTTCAGCTGCCCTGCGTTTTTCTTCTGTATCATTTGAGTTGTTGCGTTCTTCTTCAGCACGTCTTGCCTCTTCAGCTGCCCTTCGTCTTGCTTCTTGTTCTGCTTCGCGTTTCGCGGCTTCAACGCGGCGGGCTTCTTGCTCGGCTTGACGCTTAGCTTCCTGCTCAGCTTCACGTTTAGCAGCCTCTGCGCGTCTTGCTTCTTGTTCGGCTTCACGCTTAGCTTGCTCAGCACGTCGAGCTTCTTCAGCGGCCCTGCGTTTTGCCTCTATATCATTTGAGTTGTTGCGTTCTTCTTCGGCACGCCTTGCCTCTTCAGCAGCCCTTCGTCTTGCTTCTTGTTCTTCTTCGCGCTTAGCTTGCTCAGCACGGCGAGCTTCTTCTGCAGCCTTTCGTCGTTCTTCTTGTTCATTTTGACGGTTACGAGCTTCTTCTGCTGCTCTGCGGCTGGCTTCTTGTTCTGCTTCGCGTTTAGCGGCCTCTGCACGTCTTGCTTCTTGCTCTGCTTCACGTTTAGCTTGCTCAGCGCGGCGGGCTTCTTCGGCGGCTTTTCTTCGCTCTTCTTGTTCATTTTGACGGTTGCGAGCTTCTTCTGCAGCTCTGCGACTAGCTTCTTGTTCGGCACGGCGAGCTTCTTGTTCTGCATCACGCTTAGCTTGCTCAGCGCGGCGAGCTTCTTCAGCAGCTCTGCGCTTTTCTTCTTGATCATTCTGACGATTACGAGCTTCTTCTGCGCGCCGAGCTTCTTCTTCTGCTCGCCGAGCTTCTTGTTCTGCTCGCCTTGCCTCTTGCTCGGCTTTGCGTTTTTCCTCTTCTTCGTCTCGTTTGCCACCATCACCGTTTCTTGCGTTCGTGGACGGTTTGCCCAAAGCCAGCGCTTGGCTCGACTTCAGAACAGTACCGGCCGCAAAATTTAAGGCTAAGGTCCATACAATGATTTCTCTACATTTTAAAAACATTCCTTAAACTCCTTGTGATAGAACAACTACATTGAATTTCAACCCTAGAATCGAACCATTTACCTTATTGCTCTAAATAAAGACCTTTGCTTGCCAGAGGCCCAATGCACGGAAGATGCCATTTTCCGGCCATTGAAATTTCAGCCTTTTTTTTGGAAAAAGTTTTGAAACCACGACAAAAGTAAACCACTTTGCGCCCCTCCGGGATCATTTTGGACCGTGTAACCTTTGAGCCAGAAGGGGTGCTGGCCTATTTATTATTCGGGCCTTTAGAGGCTAAGCGGCTTCTAGTGTATAAGAGCAATAGGAACAAGTGGCCGTATTCTGAATTGTTGCAGTTTTGTAACAGAACGTTTTCTAGGTAGACCGATCAGTGATAAACTTGCTGATCTATAATTTTGTGGGAGATCTTGGAAGTGAGTCAGATCAATCTTTTGACGACGAAACGATTTTTACCGCTTTTCCTGACTCAGTTTCTCGGAGCATTCAATGATAATTTCCTGAAGAATGCTTTGATTATTCTTGTCGCATTTAAGAGTGGGGCTATTCTTGGTTTTCAATCGTCGGAGATAGTTGTTCTCGCTGGTGGTATTTTTATTTTACCGTTCTTTCTTTTTTCGGCGAC
>CAZUYQ010000010.1:64196-65471 GCA_964624705.1 uncultured Polynucleobacter sp. | reverse complement strand
TTCGATGGATTAAACTAGCTGAAATCGTCATTATGATCATCGCGGCTATTGGTTTTTTGACTGAGCACTACGAGCTTCTGCTCTTTGCGTTATTTCTGATGGGAACACATTCGACAGCTTTCGGTCCGCTGAAGTATTCTATTATTCCGCAACATCTTCGGGAGTCTGAGGTTGTTGGCGGAAATGCACTCGTTGAAGCAGGGACATTTCTGGCGATTCTTTTTGGGACTATCTGCGGTGGCGTATTGATTGGAATCGAATCGGCGGGGACTAGTATTGTTTCGGCAGGGTTAGTGCTTATTGCTGTGTTGGGTTATATAACGTCTCGATTCATCCCCGAAGCACCGTCCCAGTCCGGTGATATTCATGTTCAGTGGAATCCAATTCAGCCAACGATCGAAACAATTCGTATGACCCGCCGCAATCCGAATGTCTTTATGGCGGTGATGGCCATTAGTTGGTTCTGGTTTTTTGGTGCGGCATTTCTATCGCTATTTCCAATCTATGCGAAAGAAAGCTTGTTTGCCGATCACACCGTGGTGACACTACTGCTGGCTACTTTCTCCATTGGTATCGCGATTGGTTCTCTGTTCTGTGAAATGATGTCGCGTAAAAGGTTGGAGTTAGGCCTGGTTCCCTTCGGAAGTATTGGTATGAGTCTATTCGCTGCTGACCTTTATTTCTGCGGTGTTCCAGATTTTATTTTAAATAGTGGCGGTGCTGTAATCACATTTCAAAGCATGTTGGTCCATGCAGGTGGTCACCGGGTTCTACTTGATTTACTGGGACTTTCCGTCTTTAGCGGGTTTTTCATTGTGCCGCTTTATACTTTTATTCAAATCCGAACGATTCCTTCGGAACGTTCGCGCGTGATTGCGGCCAACAATATTATCAACGCACTGTTTATGGTGGCTGCGTCGGTTGCTCTGACATTATTTATGAAATCAGGTCTGACAGCGCCACAAATATTCTTTGTTTTGGCAAGCATGAACGCTGTGGTGGCTGTTTACATTTATTTTTATATGCCGGAGTTCTTGTTGCGCTTCTATGCATGGTGCATTGCTCGAATCATGTACCGGATGAAAGTACGGGGACACGAGAATATTCCCGCTGATGGACCTGCTGTGTTAGTGTGCAATCACGTAACGTATGTGGATTGGCTTATCTTAGCCGCTGGAGTGAAACGTCCGCTGCGTTTTGTGATGGATCATTCGTTTTACAAGGGATGGTTTCTGCGGACTCTATTGAATCAAGCAAAGGTGATTCCAATTGCCT
>CAZUYQ010000010.1:48971-64186 GCA_964624705.1 uncultured Polynucleobacter sp. | reverse complement strand
GAAGGAGAATCCCGAGACTCTTCAGCGTGCATTTGAACGCATGAAAAAGGAGCTTGAGGCTGGCGAGGTTGTCTGTATTTTTCCCGAAGGAAAACTGACCTACGATGGTCTAATGAATCCTTTCAAACCTGGAATCGAGCGTATGATCAAGGATACGCCGGTACCTGTTGTACCCATGGCGTTGAGAAATGTTTGGGGAAGTTATTTCAGTCGTAAAGGTGGCGGCGCAATTAAAAAGATACCTAAACGATTCTGGTCAGCAATCAGCCTTGAAATTGGCAGCCCGATTGCGCCGCAAGATGTTACCGCTGCGGGTTTGCAAATAAAAGTGCAGGAGCTTATCGATAAGTAGAGAGTAGGAACGCGGGCACCTTCATTTGTCTTAACGACATAGCAGCGCTCCATGCGTGAGAGGCTGGAGTGCTAAGGACGATGACCTTTTTCATGGTTCTCATAAGTTCGAGCTGTTGGCCCTGATTGCCGTGATGAAAAATGCGCGCATCAGGATGAAGGGGATCGACGTCAAAACCGATCATCGGTCGCATATCGATAATCCATGTTTGCTCTTCACCGACAAAATCGTCAATTTTGGCATCAAGCCAAATATCCTGATTTAGAGTCAAACATTCATGAAAAATATTGAGAACATTTTCGAGTGGTAGTCCGGACGACTCAGCAATATCTGCGATCGTCTGCGGAATCGGCATTTGAAATCGCTGCAATGATTCAACTGGGAGTAAAAATCTCTCACCCAGGACCACGTCCATAAACGGAAGCGGAATTTGATCGAGGCGGGTTGTAGCTGTTAGATTCATACTTACTAATCCTGGATAATCAAGCTGGCGAATCGGAATATGATGGTGCAGTATAGATGGGGTATGGTCGGTAGTCATTAGGATTAAGGATTATTATGCAGAATGCGGATGTTGCACGGAAATTTTACGAGTCGTTTCAGAAGAAAGACGCCCAGACGATGGCCGAATGCTATGCCGACGACGTGGTTTTTTCTGATCCTGTGTTTCCTGAGTTGAAAGGCAACGACGCAATATATATGTGGCGTATGCTCTGTGTGACTGGCAAGGACCTGAAAATTGAGTTTTCTTTGATTGGTGCAGAAAACCTCGCGCCTCACGATATTAGGGTGCGTTGGGACGCCTATTATTTATTTAGTAAGACAGGCCGTAAAGTACATAATGTCGTTAGTGCTACTTTAACCTTTAAAGATGGTAAAATCATCCGGCATAAGGACGAGTTTAGTTTCTGGCATTGGTCCCGGCAAGCACTCGGACCTGCAGGGCTTTTATTGGGCTGGACACCTGTAATGCTCAAAAAGGTGCGAGCAGGTGCCGCGGAGTCTTTGAAAAAATTTCAAAGTAAGTGAGGATAAGCAATGAGTCATATTATGCCTCAGGCGGTAGTTCTAAATTTTAACGGTAAAAAACCTCAGATAGCTGATGGCGTCTTTGTTGCCTCCGGTGCAGTGGTGATTGGTGATGTCGGCATTGGCCAAGATAGTAATATCTGGTTTAATACAGTTGTGCGTGGAGATGTGAACTGGATTCGAATCGGCGAACGCACCAATATTCAAGATAACTCGACCGTTCATGTGACATCAGTTACAGGCCCTACCACCATTGGTAATGATGTGACGATTGGCCACAACTGCGTGATTCACGCTTGTACTATCGGCGATTTTTCTTTGATTGGAATGGGTTCCACAATTCTCGACGGGGCCGTTGTTGAGTCGCACTGTTTTATCGCCGCAGGATCTGTAGTAACACCGGGTAAGAGAATGCCATCGGGAATGATGTGCATGGGCTCACCCGCAAAACCAGTCCGTAAGCTCCTGGATGAAGAACTGAAATTTTTGGCGAAATCGGCAAGGGATTATGTGACGACGGCTAAGGGTTATGAACCTGATGACGACTAATTGTCTTCGTCTAACGAGCCGATCGTATCGATATCATCCATCAGGACGGCTTCGTCTGCAACGCGGCCAAAGCCACATTCTTCACAGAACGCTGAGATCGCGTCTAATTGCTTATTAAGGGACTCTTCGCTATGTGCGAGGCTGACATAAGCGATAGAGGTATCTCCATCCTCTTCAGCAACGGACATAGGCATAACGACTACGCGAAAACGCGCACGGATTTTCTCGATCATGGAAGCGACATCCTTGCGTTCAGGCGGAGGAGCGTCTTGATCGTACTCAAACGTAATTTTGACGATAGCAAAGTGCATAAGGTCTAGCGGTATACCACCTGTGGCGGAAGTAGCAAGGGGATACCGGGGCCAAACTGACATTTTGCAATAATTTTGAAGTACCGATGGCTAGCCAGGGCCGCCCCAGAGGGGGGCCTGGTCCCATCGCAACGCGTCCAGACCCCTTGAGCCCTGGCCTCTACCCGCCATTCACAGAGCCTATCTGCCACTAAAATAGGACACGGGTCGCGGCTCGACTCTACAACGAGCCGAGCTGCGTAGAGCTGGTGGATGGCGTTTAAATAGGCTTGTGGGATGACTGGGGCAATGATTCCACAAAGAACGATGATCGTTAACGTTACGACATGCATAAATTAATGCTCAAAGGACAAGTCCAAATCGAACTCTGTCGTTTCGACCCCTAATTTTGAGGCCATATGATCAACTCGCCCTTTGACAAGTTTGCCGACAAAGGTAATGGACGCGATGCTAAGCAATGCCGCGAAAGTAGATACGATGACGTACTCCATTGTTGCGGAGCCGCGCCTGCGGGTAGAACGTAAAATTTTTTTTGGTGTCAACCGAACTTTTGAACTCATGGCCTGATCCTTCCTCATAAATAGTAGGCTGTTTTTCGATTCATTTAGTGTGTGCCCTGCATATCAAGGAGTCTAGAGCAGAGTGGGGTTCAAAACAGATGTCTGTCACAGTTCTTTTTTCAATATAATTGTTTGTGGTGACAGGGGGTTGCAGCTGTCGATATAATGTCTGCAAGAATCAACGAATGAGCTGTATCGATCTTGTGAACAGGATGAGGAGTAGAATCATGTCTGATCAAACTGGAATTCAGGAACTTTCACTACAGGCTGCTGCCGATGTTGTGGCGAGATTGCGTCAGCAGGTTGCGAGTGCGGTCTTTGGTCAAGACGATCTTATTATTGAAACAATTTCCTGCTTGATTGGTGGCGGCCATATTTTGATGACCGGTGCACCTGGTCTTGCAAAGACAACTCTCGTTCGCGTCTTTGCGTCGAGTCTCGGCTTGCAGTTTGGGCGAGTTCAGTTTACTCCGGATCTTTTGCCCTCCGATATTTTGGGTAGCGAGATTTTAAACGTTGATTCTACTGGTAGGCGATCCTTTGAATTTTCGAAGGGACCTGTTTTTTCAAATCTACTTTTGGCGGACGAAATTAACCGTGCATCACCTCGAACTCAATCCGCGTTGCTTGAAGCGATGCAAGAACGGATGGTCACAGTTGGCGGCAAACGTTATTTATTGCCTCAGCCCTTCTTAGTATTTGCAACTCAGAATCCCTTTGAATCAGAGGGAACATTTCCCTTGCCAGAAGCGCAGCTGGATCGTTTCCTGATGCACACTTTGGTCGATTATCCATCCGCGGCTGCAGAAAAACAAATGCTCACAACGCATGCTGGCAATGCTTTGGTAGGTGAGCGAGTGATTCAAAACGCATCTGATTATGTTATCGCCCCCGAAGTTCTACGCGGCGTGATGGAACGCGTGCGTAGCATCCGAGTCGAAGACGCAATCATTAGCGCGATCACGGATTTAGTTCGTATGACCAGACCCCAGGACGAAGCTTGCCCGCCGCAATTTAAAGATGCTCTCTGGTATGGTGCCGGTCCTCGTGCAGGGTTGTCGCTGATTACTGCTTGTAAAGCTTATGCGCTCATTCAGCAAAGTGAAACGGTGCGCTGGGCACACGTTAGAAGAATGGCGCGCCCGGTTATGCGTCACCGTATTCGCCTGGCCGCCCATGCAGCGCGAGATGGACTGAGTGAAGATCAGATCGTCGATGCGTTGCTCGAGCGTGTGCAAGCAGATCGCGGAAATCATGCATTAGGTGTTGACTAATACTATCGATAGATCAGAGGCCCTATGAGTGCTGGTAATGAATATACTCTTGCAGAACTCGAGCCTGGATGGACTGAGGAAAGTCACGAACGGCGATCCAAAACATCGATGCGCATGCATGGATCCATGCGCATGCAATTGCGCCGTGTTGGTAGGACGCCAGAGAATAGTCGGCACTATGTTCCCGGTGACCCGGTGCATCTTATCGATTGGAAAGCATTCGCGAGAACGGACGAAGTCATTATCCGTGAACAACGTGATGAAGCTTCTGCTCAGGTTGCAATTGTCATTGATTTTGGCGAGTCCATGCACTGGCCGGATGCTGCGGAGAATCCAGGGAAAATTTCCAAATTTGAAATTGCCATTCGGACAGCTATGTGGCTCGCGCACACTCATTTGGTGATGGGCGATGCCGTACAATGCTGGCTGCGGCAGAGCGACGCAGTTCCGTCATTGCGTTGGACTCCGAGAAGTCCGGCAGATGTCATGGCTGTGTATGCCGCGATGCAAAATCAGTTTTCAACGCGAGTCTTAGATTTCTTTTTAGCACATCCCTGGCTTGGCCGAAAAACAGATACTTTGTGGTTATTAACTGATGCACTTGAAACCTGGAATATTTCGGAGATTGCGCTAAGCTCAAAGCGAGTGATGTTTGCTCATATCTTAAGTTCCTTGGAATGCAGTGTTGATTGGATGGACAACGATACTTGTTATGTCGAACGTACTCCCAGACGCAAAGACTATATGGGTATGCAGTTGAAAGCAGGGAAATCCTTTGAACATGCGGTCAACCAATGGCGCGAAACATGGCAAAAACAAGTTAGAAAATGGGGCGGATCTTATTTTCTAGCGACGGACACGACGGCCGTGAGTTCTTTCTTTCATTGGGTGACAGCCGTGGATGAAAGGTGAAATCATGAATTCATGGATCGCAAATTGGAGTGGACTATGGCTCACTAGTACTGTGGTAGCAATGTTAGCTGCGGCGTTGTGGTGGATTATTCGCAAGCGACGTCGTGAATTGCGTTTACCCATTATTCGGATTTTGAAATTACCCCAAACAAAGCTTCCGCGTATTGTTGTTCGTAAACCACCGTTAATTCCTTTTATTGCATTTCTGTTAGCTGCGATTGCTTTTGCTCTTTGGACTGCTCGCCCCAGAAATCGAATCTTTGCAAATCACAATCCTAACCAACTAAGAGTGCATATTTTTGTTGATATGAGTCCTTCGGTAGCGAGTCATGTCACGCCCCTGGAATTAGCCCGAACAGTAAGTGGGCTTTGGCCATCGATTGGTGGCTCCTCGCGTATTTCGATGAGTACGAGTCATAGCGATACGATATATGAGGTGCGTGATAGTTCCCAGGTGGAGGATCTCATCCAAGGCCTAGGCTTTCACAGGGCAGGTGTGAGGATTGGTTCGGCGTTGAAGTCGCACCTCGCGCAAACTGGCGAAGTGGATCGACTTCTAATTGTTTCGGACCGTGACCAGCATTCTTGGACTGGGTTTCAGTGGCAGTACCTACAAGATGATGCAGAAGTTTTCTTTGTCAATATTGATAATACGTCTGAAACAGGAGTGAAGCCGAATATTTTTGTAAATAATGTCCGACGAGTAAGTCCCCCCGGCGCTCTCGGAACTGATTGGGAAATTGAAATTGCTCAAGGTGGACTTGCAAAACCGCAGGACGGAAGTTTACGCGCAAGCTGGCGTGGCGAGACTTTGGCGACGACTTCGTGGCGGCTTGTTGATGGGCGCCGGGCTATGTCCGTAAATTTATCGTGGCCGTCAAGCCGCCTTCCCGTCTCTTCAGGCGGCGAGCCTATTCTATGGGAAGTCGTTCCTCAAGGTGATGATGCGCTGACCTTGGATAATGCTTTTAGAACCTCGGTAACTGGGCGAGGAGGTGCGGTTTTAATTATTGCTGAACCGTCGGGTGAATTACCGTTGGAAGATCCGGCGAATGGTTTACTCACTGTTTTAAGAGTCATCGGTTTGCAAGCAGATCGGGTTGATTTTTCATTTTCCCGAAATCAAAAAATAAAATCCGATCAGGCAGAATCAAATACTAAGCCGATCCTTGTAGAAGCGATAGCGACCCAGAATGAGCGTGCGATTACGATCATGTTGGGTGGGTTGGGGCACGGAGTTGATAGTTTTTGCCGCGAGGAAACCGCAGGCAATCACAACTGGATTGTACCCTGGGGCGAGTCAATAGATCATGGGGAATTGTGTGAGTGTGCTGCAAGATTGATGAAAAAGGCTGATAGCCATTGCCAAGATATTCATAGTCGCGATCAATGGCTTGAATGGCTGGCGAGTGTTGGCGGTAAGCAAATTGGTGGTGAAGTCGGTCAAACAAAAAATACAGTTGCATTTCGTTTGCCGGACGGCAACGCTAAGAGAAATATTCTTGCTTTAACAGTTTCTTTAACTCCCTCTCGAACATTCGGGATTGATTATGGGCGTTTTCCATTGCTAGTGAAAGAATTGCTCGCAATTGATGCGAAAGATATTAAAGAAGGCGGGCTCGGAATGAACTCGAATGATGATTGGTTGCGTGAGAATGATATTTCATCTTTTCTGCAAGTCGAAAAAAATTCTGAGCGTGTATTCGCTGAGCAGAATCAATTGCGGCTAACGAATGTTCCAATTGGCGAGAGTTTATTGGGGACGTTGCCGTTAACTCAGTTACCGCCGCTATGGAGCGATGCGAGATCCGATGTGCGCCAACGGGGATCCGGTAAACTCGATGTTGAAGATCCGCTGCCGTGGTTGCGCATGATTATATTGCTAGTGCTTTCTGCGATGGTCTTGGATTTGGTCTGGAATATTTGGCGTCGGCGTCAATTAACTAAAGCGGCTGGGACACTCTTAATATTCCTTTTTAGTATTTACGCGCAGGATAGTTTTGCGCAAGTGCAGATGGATTTCTTTCATGTTCCGGCAGCTCAGGCGATGACATTTACTCGTGTCGGCAGAGAAGTGTCAGCCCGCACAAGTATTGAGGTTGCTGCGAAGGGATATAATTTTGAAAACCTGGACCAGGCCGCAGAATCGCCATGGCTGTGGATTCGTAGCCCCGAGCGCATGGTAGACAGTAATGGCCAAATGACTGCGGAAATGATTCGGTGGTTAAAGCGGGGCGGTTTTCTTGTGGTGGAATCAACAGGCAGTGATGACGTGAAATGGGAGCAATTTACAAAACCGCTGATGACTGGAACATTTAAACCGACGGGTTGGCGGCCGGTACCACAGGATCATGAATTGATGAGAAGTTTTTACCTTCTCGAAACGCTGCCTGCCTGCAATGGCAAAATATGGAAATGGTTTGGTCTTGACGGCAGGCTTGCTATTTTACAGGCACCTTATCAGTTTTCGGGAGGATTGCAGGATCAAGCGGTTCGCATGAGCTGTGACGGTATAGGAACGACTGAGTATCAAACACGAGTCTTCGTTAATATTTTGATGGTGGCTTTGACCACAGACTATAAACGGGACCAAATTCATTTACCAGAAATACTAAAACGTTTGAGGCTTCCATGAGTGCAAACGTTCTTATTTTTATTGCTTTGACCTTGTGTCTCGGACTTGGCTACTACTGGTCTACATCACTGGGCGTCATCAAGGGGTTTGCGGCAGCGACGTGCCGCTTTCTCTGGGTTTTGCCGCTTATCCTTAGTTTTAATCCTGAAACGATAACCGAATCAGTTCCAAATACGCTCGCTCAGCAACCCATTCACGTGCTTGTCGATGATTCTGTTTCGATGCGGGGTGGACGTCAGAACGGTGCGCTTAATGCGCAACTTCAGGAAATACTATCTGATGTGGATCACGCATGTTTAAATTACGGCTGCCTGCCAAAAATTACTAAACTTTCTGAATTAGATGCTGCAGCAAAAAAAGGTTTTACCCCTCTCAGTGCAGTTCTTGAACCGTGGCTCTTCAAAATTGGGACGGAACCTTGGTTGTTATTAACCGACGGAGCGGATTGGCGTCCATCACAAGCATGGGATGAACGCCTACGTGATCACGGAGCCCAAATCCGTGATAGAAATCAGGGGCTCTTAATTGGTTTTGGCGAGCCAAACGAGCCGGCTTACTGGTTAGATCAGGCGAATATTCCAGCATTTGCTTTTGAAGGGCGTACTATGATTCTTACTGCGACAGTCGTTCGCAGTAGCCCTGCTTCTTCGGAGAAGGTACAGATTCAAGCGGCAATTGACGAACGTCCGGTAGCATCCATCAATGCCGTATTTGCAGAAGGGGCCTTAGAAGCTCAGGCAGAACTTTCAATCGCCTCGCCAAGTCGGGGACCACATTTATTATCTCTCAAAGCGTTACCTGTAAAAGGAGAGAAAGATATTTGGGATAATGAAATTCATCGCAGTATCGATGTTATGCCTAACACCATCGGTGTTTTACATCTACTTGGTGCGCCCTCATGGGATGGGCGATTCCTTCGACGATATTTTAAAGCAGAGCCTAAGTTTGATCTTATAAGTTTTTTTATTTTGCGAGATCCTTGGGATAGCCAGCAGGTAAGCGAGCGAGAGCTAAGTCTGATTCCTTTTCCCGTCGAGCGATTATTTAAAGACGAATTGGCAAATTTTCGAGTCTTAGTGATTCAGAATTTTACCATGCTGCAGTTTTTGCAATCCGAGTATCAGGAAAATCTAGTCAAGTTTGTTAAAAATGGTGGCGGCCTGCTATTTGTTGGTGGACCGCGCGCCTTGTCGGAAGCTGATTTGCAGAATTCACCCATGAGTGAATTGCTGCCATTTACCTGGAAAAGCGGCGAAAATAATAATGGTTTAATAGATCGCATTCCGGACGGCCAAAGCTTTGGCAGCACTTATGATGCTCAGGAGACATTTGATATTCAGTTGGCACAACCTGATCCTCAACGCCGTGCATTGGCGAACGTTTATGATGAATGGGAACGAATGGGCACGCGTTTAACTGCTATTAAAACCATGCGCGGTATTCATCAAATGAACTCCTTTAAATTTAAAAACGATGACATGACTCCATTGCTAAAAGCAAAATTGAAAAGTGGTGGCACTGTGCCACTGGCGGTCGCCTCGTATCCCGGGAAAGGGCGCGCGCTTTGGCTCTTTTCGGATAGTTTCTGGCGTTTGGGTATGAGTAATGACGAAAATCGATCGCGATTTGATTATCAGGAGTTCCTTGATGCAGGGATGACCTGGTTGATGCGAAATGATCGCCGTCCCGCTTTAAATGTGAGTGATTTCTCGGTTGAAACCGTGGGTGATGGGGCATCCACTAAATGGCGTGCAAGACTTATTGGGCCTGCTTCAAGATATGTCGGAGAACGCGGTGGTAATTGGCGTATTGCAATTTGTAATCGAGTGCTTGGCGCAGATCAGTATACGGTAGAGCAAGAGGCGAGTGATAGCTGGGTTTTATCAGGAGATGTGCCGGTGACTGGTCACGGTGGCGCTCTTTGTACGATGACTCTCGAAGGCGATCATCCAGCTTTCGGTAGCGTAAAAGCAAGTACATCGGCAGTCTTTTCCGAAACTTTAGAAGACGCAGCGATGTCGCCGTCGCCGCGTAAATTAACGGAACTCGCTCGACTCACTGGAGCGAAATATATTGGCTCTAAAGAAGATCGACGTGCGGGGCTAAATACATGGCTTGTTGCATGGACCGGGCGCCAGGAATCCCTGCTACCAAATCGTTTTAAAACCGTGAGGGATTTCTACTGGATTTTAGGTAGACCCTGGATTTGGCTTGTTTTATTGTTGTTACCTGCGGAGATTCTAATTAGACGGTGGCATCTGCTTGTGGGCCACCGAGGCCAATCTGATGAACTGGGGCCCGCTGAATGAGTCTAGCAAACCATCAAATTTATGGCTGTGTATTCGACTTTGACGGCACTATTGTTCTTTCAGAGCATGTTCATATGAAGGCTTGGGAGGACCTCGCCTCTGAAGTGGGAATTGCATTGCCACCATTCTTCCTAGAAGAGAGTATTGGCGTAAGCGATCAACAGTTGGTTGTGAAGTTGGAGAATCAATGGGCTCATAAAATATCAGCCGCGGAAATTTATGAAAAAAAGCGTGCATTTTATTTAAAACGCAGTCGCACCGAATGTTCTCTAGTGCCAGGCGTAGCTGACGCGATAAAAAAAATTGCAGCCGAAGTTCCGCTTGCCATCGCTACAAGTTCCACCATGATGGAGGTCGAGCCCATTTTGGTTTTTTTTAAATTACATTCGTTTTTTAAAAGTATCCATACGGTGGAAAGTGTCCGTCATCCGAAACCGCATCCCGAAATCTATCAAAATGCTTGTGCTTCTCTGAAGCAGAAACCTGAGAACTGCCTTGCTTTTGAAGATAGTATAGCGGGAAGTACTGCAGCACGCGATGCGGGATGTCGGCTGATTACTCTCGGGACCTTATTTGATCCGCATCTATTGGGTGAAGCTTGGTTTTCATTAACTAATTTTGAAGATCAGAAATTTATAGAGATGCTGTTTTCATAATATGACGCTAGATCCTTGCGTTAACCGCCCGTGCGGTGCGATCGTACGTTTCGACATTCAACTCGCAGCATTAAACTCCACTCCACAAGTATCTTCACCATGGAGTACCCAGGAGAAGAGTCTGAGATACATCGTGCGTCCTATACGAGCACCTTCTTCTAGGTCCCGTAAATGGCTCTCGTCCAGGTTACCTTGATTAAGTGCATCGATAATTTGATCGCCATGAGGAAGTTCCTCGTGTTGGTGAATCACCAGAAAGCGCATATTTCTCGGGTTTAAATAGCTTGCCTTCTGTAATAGACCTTGAATCATATCGCTGTTACCTGTTGAGATATTTTCGAGGATGCAGGTAGCCCCTAAACGTACAAAAGGTCGCTCGTTTACCAAATTATTAAAAAATGACCACCAGATTTTGATATCTAAATTAGGCTCTAGTAGGGGTAAATTACAGTTTTCGAGATCTTTTTTGGCGATAAGATAATGACTTTCTTCCTCGTCGCCGAAGTTCAGAAGAAATTTACGGAGGCCTTTGCGATGAGCCATATCTGGATGCGCAGCGATGGCAAAAAAATGTTTTTGAACACCATTCGTCAAATGATGCTGCATCGACAGAAAGCGCTGATAGCGTTCGGTAGTCAAACCACCGGACTTCATCGCTGCAGTTAACTGGACGCGAAAATCTTTTCGGGCTTGCTCGACGATTTTGATAATTTCTTTCATGCTGCATTCTCCGTATATGCATTATTTTGTTGCTCTGAGTGTTTATAGGTCCAAATACTAATATGCCGTTCAATGCCGCGGACCTGAACTCCATCGATGCGATGCCACTGAGTATCGGGCTGAAGATTTAGTTCTCGTATCATATCGTCGCTTGCGACAATCTCTGCATCGTGCATCTTGCAAAGCGATTCGAGGCGAGATGCCAAGTTTACGGCAGGCCCAATGGCGGTATATTCAAGCCGCTCGGAGCTGCCAATGGTTCCGACCAACGCCTCACCAATATGGAGGCCAATACCAATCTTGATAGGCATTAACCCGCGTTGCTTCAACGACTGATTGTGCGTCTCAAGGGATTTCAAAAGGTCCACGCCACACGTCATGAGATCTTTTGCGTTGGGCGCCGAGGCTCCCAGGGTGCCCCAGGTAACGAGCGCGCCGTCGCCTAGGTATTTATCAACAATCCCACCGTATTTCCGGACAACCGGATCCAAAAGAGAGAAAAGTCCGTTGATCATCTCAACCGTTTTTGCCGGCGGCAGTGTCTCGCTCATATGAGTGAAACCGCTAATATCTAGAAATAAAACGCCGACTCGACGCAACTGCGCCCCAAGAATGACTTGTTGTTCTGAGTCTTGCGAAGCAAGCAAGAGTGCACTTGGCGCATAACGCTGAAAGTGTGTGCGAAGATTTCGCTCGCGTTCGAGATCCGAGCGCTTATCTAGGGCGACGCCGATTTGTTGAGAAAGTCGCTCGAGCACAACTAGATCGCGTCGTGTTAGTGTGCGTGTTTTTGATTTTTTATCAGCAATCATGACGCCCCACGACCCTCTTTTTGCGGGGATTGCCACCATAACGAAGCCAGCACTGCCAAATTGTTTGATGATTGCTTGAGAGGCTTCGTTGAGTTGAAATATATGCGACTCAAGATCATTGATGATTACCGATGATCCACAGTGGTAGACCGATGACAACAGCATGGCATTTTCTTTGCGAACGGAAACATCGACAGCGAACTTCCAGATCGCTTCGGCACTGCCGTCAATGCCCGCGACTGCCGCAGTTCTTAAAATTTTGCGATTTTCATCGACAATCATTGCAAATCCGCGGTCGAAGTTAAAATTAACGCAAACTGCATCAAGAGCCGTTTGCAAGAGCGATCCGATGTCATCTTTTTGTTGGATGTCGCGCATGGTCTGTTCGACGATTCTGGCTTCACGATACAGTTCGTCGGAGGTGGACTTTGATTGTTGAAGCTCAGCGTACTTCTCACCGGCGTCTTGTTGAAATCTTAGAAACTCCTGATAAGAACTATCGTAATCCGTGCGTAGCCATTTCCATCGCAAACAGACGACCGCAAGTAATATAATGGAAAAACATCCAAATGCGGCTAAGAATCGATTGTCACCAGTCCAATTTGGGCCCAAATAACTATAACCCAAAAGCCCAGCAACAAAGGCAGCAATCCAAGGCAAAAATGGGGTGATTTTGAGATAACTACGATCCCAGGTTACCTCATAGTTACAACTCTTAGCCCCATCGTAGCAGCAGGTTAGTTTTTTTACGCGGCCAGGTTTACCAGTCATCAATTCGATATAAGCTTCAAAGCTTGCGAGCCAGTTATGACAGCTTTCAGTGTGCTTAGGCAGCATTTGCGGCGAAACGAGGCCGAG
The DNA here is from genome assembly GCA_964624705.1 of uncultured Polynucleobacter sp. Lineage (GTDB taxonomy): Bacteria > Bdellovibrionota_B > Oligoflexia > Oligoflexales > RGVZ01 > CAMDKS01. Next base: position 51,209 of record CAZUYQ010000010.1, on the reverse strand, counting down.
CGAAAGTCTCACCCGACCTGGACCGTTTTCTGTGACTTCATAGGTTCGCGTCCGATTGAACTTCGGCATAATTTTTGAAAATGCCGCGTACGCCAGTTCCGGCGTCAAGAAATGCTTCAAGACGTAATAGTTCAAGCCGAGCATATCGCGTTTCATCGAACGTTTGCCGGCTCGTTTCGAAAGTTCGACGGTATCGCCGAACTTGGCAAATCCATCCATAAATGCATCTAAAAATGCAATGCTGAGCCAGTTACTTTGCTTTGATATATAGCGCTCCGGTACGCCAATGTCTTCCAATATGCGTTGGACTTTGTCGTCACCAATCATCAAGGCGGCTTCGCGCATATACGGTAGCATCACTGAAGCAACAATTTCTTGCCGGGTCCATTTAGGATCGACAAATCCGGTGCTGTTTCCTGTGAGAGTTGTAGGCGTTGGCGAAGCTTCCTGAGGAGGTTTTCTGGACTTGTCTGATTTTGAGCGTTTCTTTCGTTGCATCAAAAATTTTGTGGCGCTTGCAATCAGTCGTTCCTTGGGTGTCAATCGTCGTTCGTTGGCCATCCCAAGTGTGACAAAATGTTCGTGAACAGTCTTATAGACGACACTCCAGGCGTGGGGATTGAAACGTAGACCATCGTGATAAACTTCGCGACGAACTAACATGAGATTGAGATGTTCGTTTTCAAGAAATGGATGCGGAAAGCGAACGCCAAGTGCAGTGGCGCCGACGCCCTCGTATAAACTTTTTAGGCGGTCAGTTGCAACGCCAAGTACATCGAGTTGACCGCGATTCACTACAATCGTATGGGCACGCTGGAGCATACCTAGAACCAGATCAGATCCTTGAACATTCGGATGAATGACAAGTTTATTGAGTTCAACAACGCGTTTTAAATCGACTCCTGGTAGGTCTCTCGTTCCAAGCATTTTTTCAACGCGTAGTGGTAGTTTAGCATCGCCAAAGCGTAACTCCATCGAGCAAACTAGCTGCGATCCTAAATAGCCGCCGAGAATAACTCCTTCTAGTGCAAGACCTTCACCTTGCTCTTGCCAGGTCGTACCGCTTTTTATTTTGTCGTGCTTACCATAACCAGCGAATCTTAATTTTAGAACTTGTTCGTATTGTTCTTGAGTTTGCACGATGCGATAGGTCACGGCATTTTTCAATTTTTTAGATTGAAACGGACTTCCAGCGAGTTTTTGTAGATATTCGTCTGTTTCTTTGAGATGTGGAACCGCAAGTGGTAGATAGCTGCGAATCGCTTCAGCATATTCGCGCTTTTTATCTCTGATGGTTACGCCAAGAAGAAATGTAGAGGTGTTTGAACCTGGTCGAGCATTCTCGATACCAATTTCTACAGTTAGAGTTGGTTGTGAGGGAATCTGCAACTGTGCGTTCGCTAGTTTCATTCCTGGCATAAGATGCTTATTCGAAAGCGATGTGCTTAGAAGCATGCCAGTTTCTGAAACGTCCACCACCTGAAAGAAGATACTTCGATGGGGGTCCAACGGATCTTTGCAGGAAATCTGAATGGGTATATTTGCATTTGTTACGAATCGTACGGCACGTTCAATATTGCTTGCCAGTTTATTTTGAAATTCAACGCCAAAGGTGAGCGATTCTCGTTCATCTCGCCAGCTGACACGATAGGGAATATCCGATTGAAGGCAGGTTTGCCCGAGGTAGAAGTCGAGTTTGAATTCGCCGTTCTTGACACGTTCGCGATCGCCGTCCGGAATGCTATCGGTTCGCAGGCATGCGCCTTTAAAGTGATAGTTGACTACTTCCGCAATATACTCGGTGCCAGCTCCGCGTAAAACGCAGGACACTGGATACATTAAATTATTTCCACTATCACGGTGTAATATCCGTTTATCCATAACGTCGCAGCACTCCGAAAGCCATAAGCTTTAGACATTTCACGTCCTTGGAGATCGGAAGAAACGGTGCTGAGATTGAGTGAGCGATTTTAGTAAATAGGAAAAAACGGGAAATAAAATGAATAATATTATATTGATCGAAGGCTAGCGGATTTGTGCATAAAAACTACCATCTCATTCATGGGAACAAGAAACGCTAACCAATTCACCGTCAAATATAAACTCTCCCTGATATTGCGGTGACGATGCATTGAGGCTACCTCTCGCAAAATGAACTTCAAATGATTTTGCGTGAGTTAAGAGGCGACCGCTTAGCGTGAATGTTCGCCACTGCGACGGCTGCGCTGTATTGCTATC
>CAZUYQ010000010.1:45715-48949 GCA_964624705.1 uncultured Polynucleobacter sp. | reverse complement strand
TTTACGGACTCCAACAGTGACTGGAATACCTGGGTCTTGATCAAAGCCGGAACGATCAATGCTAACTTCGTAACGAACGACCGTAGGTTGAGTCGCTTCGATAATTTTATAGCCGCTGCAGGACCACATATGGCCACTGGTACTTGAATTATTTGGAACTGAATACCTAGAATGTAACCGGCCACAGCTGGATGCAATCAGGATGGTGAGTAGTAATAGAGTTTTATGCATAAAATCTGCTCCCGAGATAAACATCATTAACAAAATCTAGGTGATTTAAGATTTAACTCTAAATTTTAAAAAAAGATATAGTTGGCTGGCCAGTTAACTAACAAATTTAGACACTTATAGTTAATAACAAAGCGTAATTACTATTCTTTATTAATATTAACATTTGACATGTTATGCCAAGCTGACTAATAAAGAGTCAACTGTGGTCCATTGTTTTTAATTCGATGCCAATAGGTAGCCTATCCCATGAAATTTATTAGTATTTCTCTCGCGGCTTTAGTCTCATCCACCGTCCTAGCTAATACTATCCCTGGTCCAAACACTTCTGGCATTTTGGTCCTATCGGGCGGTTCTAGTCCTCAAGCGAATCATTATTCCCAGTATTTACAGACTCGTGTTCTAACACTCGGGCTGCGTAATCTTTTTGGTCCAGATTCGACCGAAGTATTATTTGCCGCGGGCAACAGCGATAAACAACCGACACTATTTGCTGATGTACACCGTGTCTCAAGTGACGAAAAAGGCAATCAGCACACTGATATGGTATTTGGGAATATCGCAGGAAATATGCCGGCAACGATGCAAGGCGTCGAATCCTGGTTTGCAAATCGCGCAGATAAGAACTCTGAACCTGAAAAAACTTTTTTCTTGTTTGTAAGCGATCACGGCATGCCAAATGAAGGCGGAGGATACGGCAATAACTGCATTGATCTTTGGAGTTACGATTCAAAGACTTTGGGAAACCTTTCATGGGATCAAGAATGTTTATCGAAAAACAAACTTCGTGATTTGCTGAAAGAAAATATTAAATCTAAGAATACTGTTTTTGCGATGAGCCAGTGCTTCTCAGGTGGCTTTCATCAGATGTCCGTACAATCATCGGGTGGAGTGCCCATTGCTAATGTAAATCTTTGTGGTTTCACGGCGGTCACCGAAGACACAGTCGCTAGCGGTTGTACTCCTGATGTTGATGGCCCTGGATATAAAGGTTACGAACGATTTTTCACACAGCAGCTAACAGGCATCGATGTTGTGACCGGCAAACCGATGCCCTATGCGCGTAAAACTTCTGTACGCGAAGCGCATTACGCAGCTGCCGCAGAAGACACAACTAAAGATATTCCGCTGTCGACTTCAGAATACTATCTACGTGTTTGGTCTACGATTATTGCCAACAAAAAATATGAACCACGCAATGAGAAGACTAATTTAGAGGGAGCGCAAAAGGCTTTTTTTGACGTGTATGATTTAAAAATATCGCGTGAAGAAGCGATTAAAATGGCAGGTCCTTTATCCGATATTGCCACTGATATGGGACGCCATCTTGATGCGCAGGTGAAGCTGATTGGTGGCATTGAGCCGACCCTTAGAACTGTCATTGCGTCGGGTACGAGCCAACAATTGAACAATCGCAAGGCTGATATCGTCAGTAAACTTGAGACAGTGGATGCTGAGATCCAGGAAATCGAAACTTCTGCATCCCGTGTTTACGGTAAAGCTTTACTTCCGTCTTGGGTTGAGCTGGTAAAACAAGGCGAAAAAATTGGTCTTACTGCGACTGAACTTGGTATTGAAAAAACACTATTAAATATCGAAACTCAAGGTCAGTCAACGAACCACGTTTGCGTATTGTTACTTTCAAAATTCGCTACCGAACATGAAAAAGATCGCTATGATGCTCTTCGAAGCTATTGTGGGAAACGCAGTAAATTCCAAATGGAAACTCTAGGAAGACTTTCGAGCGCCGAAGTTAAGACGGCTTTGCAAAAGTTTACGACACTGAATGCTCAGATTCATTCGTTAGAGAAACAACAAGAGACATTGACTCGTCAACGCGATTTCCTACGCCGTATAATCATTGGTCGTGCGACTGTTAGTGCAACTGTTGCGCTTAATATACTGGGCGACAAACAGGCTATTGAAGAAGTTCAGGGCTTAGTTAGCTGTGAGAGCAGCCCTTTCTAGTGATTGTAGCGTGCGGCGATCTCTTGAAGTTCGCTGCGAAGCGCGATGATTCTCTGAATATCTGATTTTTGAGTTATATCAAATCCACCGCGGCATGCGATTTCACCAGGAATCGCGTGCGCTTTTGTTTTAAGCGCATGCCCTCGCTTCGTTAACTTAATGTGTACGACGCGTTCGTCTTCAGCAGCGCGTTCGCGGGTGAGAAGATTTTGTAACTCTAACTTTTTTAGTAGGGGCGTCAAAGTTGCAGAATCCAAAGCGAGTTTGTCGCCGATCCCTTTCACGGAGATATTGTCGTTGCTCCATAAAACGAGCATCACGAGATACTGTGCATACGTCAGACCTAACGGTTTAAGCAAAGGCCCGTACGTGCGAATAATAGCTCGTGATGCGCGGTAAAGAGCAAAACAAAGTTGTTGATCCAAGTCGAGATGGGTTGGCTCAATCTTTTTCACTGATGTTCCTTGGCTTAAGATACGATGGTCAAGTTAACGACGATATTGCCGCGAGTTGCGTTTGAATATGGGCAAACTTGGTGTGCTGCGTGCACCAGTGCTTCTGCTTGATCACGGGCGAGCTCAGGCAGTGATGCGACGAGTTCAACGGCAAGGCCAAAGGCTTGACCGACAGGACCAATACTTACCTTTGCTGTGATAGTAACGGGACCGGTCGTGGGTTTTTTTTTGCGAGGCACCTGGGCCCCCCCCCCTCCGCAAAAAACATGCTGCATAGCCTGCGGCGAACAGCTGCTCTGGATTTGTCCCTGCAGCACCACTACCACCTAAAGCTTTTGGAGGAACCACAGCAAGGTCGACTTGGCCATCGTCGCTTTTAACGCGACCATCACGGCCCCCCGAAGCTGATGCGACGGCGGTGTAAAGGGTTTTTTCGATAATTGTTGGTGACTGACTCATAATTTAACTCCTGATTGGTGTTCGGAAACATATATCGTATACAATTAAATCGCATACAATCTAATTTGTGTCAATGAAAAAATGAGTGCTCGAAGGCCGAAGAAGCTGGGTTTGTGAACGTTGA
>CAZUYQ010000010.1:45036-45626 GCA_964624705.1 uncultured Polynucleobacter sp. | reverse complement strand
CACCGCGGATCATTTCGATATCAATCGAAGGCGCATCTTTTAGGGATTTTAAAAGCGTCACGGCGCCGGCAACGTTATTAAGTTTTTGACCGTTTAGCGAGGTAATGATGTCTTCGTCGCGAAGACCGCCTTTGGCGAAAATACTATCGGATTCGATCTGAGTCATTTTGAAACCCACAATCACGCCATTTTGCAAATAGGGTTCGGCGGTTGCTTCCATAAGAATTTTTGATAGATCGGTGTTAACGATCTTGTCGCGGTACGCGGATGTCATGGAAATTTTTCCCGCGTTACGCTCGAAGCCATCTTCTTTATAAGATCCTTCTGGATTAATGACTTTCGCTGGTCCAGACCCATGAGTGCTACGGAATTCACCCGCAAAACGGTCCATATAAACCAGGTAATGCTTAGAGTCGCGGGTGATAACTCGGACATATTTTTCGCTGATATCGGTGACTTTATATTTGTTATCGATGACGTGACCGTTTTTAACGGCGGTGACACTTCCGCCAGTTGTTATTTTGACAAGGGCGACGTTATTGCTTGGTGTCTTCTGAGCGATTGTTCCCATCACTAAAAAACCAAGTTGG
>CAZUYQ010000010.1:9284-45026 GCA_964624705.1 uncultured Polynucleobacter sp. | reverse complement strand
CCGAAGTCGAAGCAATCGCGAGGACGAAAATAATTTGGTTGATGAGATTCAACATATGCTCCACAAAAAAACCTGGATAAATCGATATCGCAAACCTATCGGTGGCTCTAAGCTTCATCTTAAGCTAAATGCGAGGGTCTAAACTGCTAAGTATTTGACAAAATAGAAAAAAATCCCCAATATTGAATATTACAAAGCAAGAAAAAATGACCTCTAGGAGACTTCCAGATGGTGGAACGTAAGAAGATTCGTAAGATTTTAGGAAATAAGATCCAGCAACTCAATGAAGTTATTGCTGATATTGACGGCATGTTGACTGAGCTTGAAACGGACTTCTATCGTGTTTGTATTTTTGGTTCAGCGCGCATTGGTGCGGACAGCCCTTATTATCATCAAGCATTTGAACTTGCTCGCGAAATGGCGCGTCGTGGTGTCGACGTTGTTACCGGCGGTGGCCCAGGACTTATGGAAGCCGCAAATCGCGGGGCAAAAGAGGGAAGTAATCTATCCCGTTCCATTGGATTGCCAATTGAGCTTCCTTTCGAATCGGACGCCAATGCGCACTTAGATGTGAAGCATCATCATCGGCGTTTTTCTTCGCGTCTAGACGAGTTTATGCGTATCAGCCATGCTGTTGTTATCACACCTGGAGGAATTGGTACCTTACTTGAGCTTTTCTACACCTGGCAGTTAATGCAGGTAAATCATATTAAGCCGAGACCGTTTATTTTATTAGGCCGTAGCACCTTTGACGGTTTGATCACTTACCTGGAAGAAGTGCCTGTTGCTTTACAACTTATGAATCGTGACGATTTGAAAATGATTAAAGTTGTCGACACGGTCGATGAAGTTGTAAAGGTTTTAGAACCCCATATTGAAGCGTTCCGCAAACTCCATACTTCGCAATTAGCTAAGTTTGGTCCAGAAAGATAAGCAATAAATGATGGCGATTTTAAAAATGATAAGAGGGATCGCTACGATTATCGGTCTATCTGTTCTGATTTTACTTGTAAATCTTACGCAAATGTCGAGTGTTGTGCTGCTGCCGTTTGGGCATAAATATTTTATGCGCTTTAATATTCGCTGCAAACATGTCTTCTGCGTCTGGTCGAATCGTGCTGGCCGATGGTGTGGAAATCGGATGATTTATCTCGGTGATTTGCCGCGCCGCGAAAATGCGATTATCATCGCCAATCATCAGGGAATGTTAGATATACCTGTTCTGTGGATGTGGGCTGACGTCACCAAAACATTTGGTTGGATGAAGTGGTTTGTCAAAGATGAACTCAAGTATGTACCTGGCCCGGGCTGGGGTTTGAAATTTCTAAATGCATTATTTGTGAAGCGTAACTGGGCCCAAGATGCGGAATCGATTCGTGCAACTTTTCGTAAAATATTGGAGGGTGACGTACCGTTCTGGGTCATGATTTTCCCTGAAGGTACGAGGATGAAACCTTCAAAATATATTTCGAGTCGCGCCTACGCAAAACGAAAAGGTCTACCTGAATACGAACGCGTATTGATCCCAAGGCCAAAAGGTATCTGGGCGTCGATGCAAGGACTTCGTAGTAAGCTTACGGCTATTTATGATGTTTCGATTGCTTACGAGGGACCTGTTGCTCCGAAGATGAGGGATTATTTCTGCCGAGGCGGGTATATCATAAAAGTCCATGCCGAGCGCATCGCACTTGAAGATGTGCCAACAACCGAGCGAGAGTTTAATCAGTGGATTACTCAGCGGTTCGTTAAAAAGGACGAGTGGATTCAACGGGAATCGCCTCAGCCCCCGCGTAGTTCTAAGCCTCAGAGTATTTAATCGTCATAATCGTGTATTGAACCTCGCCCTTGGGTGTATGAGCCTCAAAGAAATCACCTTCTCGTTTATTCAACATGGCTTTACCGATCGGTGACAACCAAGAGATTTTTCCGGCAGAAGGGTCAGCCTCATCTTCACCGACAATAAACCAGGTTCGGTTACGTCCTTCTTCATCTTCGATTGTCACGCGAGCTCCAAATTCAACCTTGTCGCTTTTTTGACGAGCAGGATCAATCACTTTTGCCTTGTCGAGGCGAGTCTTCAGGAAATTCATCCGGCGATCGATTTCGCGCAGGCGTTTTTTTCCGTAAATATATTCGGCGTTCTCGCTACGATCACCTTGCGCGGCAGCAGCAGACACTTCATCGACAAGTATGGGGCGCTGCACTTTTGCTAAATCCATAAGCTCATCCAGAATGCGCTTATAACCCACGGGCGTAATTAGGTTCTCGAATTTCTTAGGGGCGACTGGCTCTTCTTTTTTACTCATGACAGGATTCCAGACTGGTAAATAAAATATAAAACAACAGCACCGGCAGCTCCCGCGACGATATCATCATAGAAAGTCCCCCAAGCCCCAGGTGCATCTCGATCGATCCAACCAATGGGCCCGGGTTTCCAAATATCAAAGAGTCGAAACAATCCAAACCCTAGCAGTACAGTCTTAATCGTCGGTGGAAACCAAATCAGCACCACCATTTGCCCAACCACTTCATCGATCACGATGCGTTGGTCATCATGGGTTTGCCAGATCTTCTCGGTGAGGGCGGTGATGTAAAAACCAAATTGAATCACAAAAAATAAAATAATGCATTTCGTGACCAGAGACATATCCGCCGAAGCTAGTAAAACGGCGAACGGAAGTCCCACTAAAGAGCCAAACGTTCCGGGTGCTTTTTTTGCGTATCCAACTCCAAAGCCTGTCGCCAGAAAAACAATCAAACGGTCTAATATTTTAGAATTCACTACTCACCTGACTTAAAGCGAACAAGTTCCGCGCCAGTTGCAACCATCACGCCTTCGTTTACCTTCAGTGATTCAACAACGCCAGCTGCAGTCGCTAAAATTCTGTTTTCCATTTTCATGGCCTCGATAATCATCACGGTATCTCCCGCTTTGACAGAGTCTCCGACCTTCACCATCACCTTGAGTACTTTACCGGTAATTTGGCTACGGATGACCTTTGGCTTCTTGGTAGTGGTGCCTTCGCGACCTTCTTGCCCCGGAATATATAAGGAAACGGTAGCCTCCATACACTGAGTTTGTTTAAACCCGGCGGCAGTAAATTCAGCGCTTACCGCTAAATCACTTTCTCCGGGAAATCGCGCCACGGTGCGGGATCTGGTATGAATAGAGCCCCATGCATCGCCAGTCTTAGTCGTGTCCAAAATATAGAGAGCTTTTGTGGCGCGCTGCCAGCGAACACGGACATTACGTCCGTTGATCACGGCATCAAATACGGAGTTGTCCGGCAAAGAGTCCGGCAATTTGATTCGATGGGACTTATTTTTTTCGCCACCTAATGAGACGTTCCATTCCATAATGATTCCTTAACTATAGCGAGTTGCAACTTGGCGGGCGTTGTCCATCCACCGGTTCCGAGGGGGCTGATGAGACGCTTGCGCACCGCCAGCCATCTGGCCACGCTGTAGATCTTCTACTGCTAATAATGCAGCCAGAAGAGCGGCATGATCTTCGCTCGTATCCGCAACCTGAGCTAACTCTTTTTTAAAGTAAGCAGCCTCTTGTTCCACAAAACCCGTGTTCATTTTTCCTTCGCGGAAAATAGGGTGTCTGAGCACAGCTTCATGAAATTTTGCCGTCGTTGGCACGCCATCAATTTCAAACTCATTGAGTGCGCGTAACATGCGACTCATTGCAATTTCTCGGGTCTCTCCCCACACAATAAGCTTCGCGACCATCGAATCATAAAACTGCGGAATCTCGTAACCTGAATAAAGATGGGTGTCGACGCGTACCCCTGGTCCTGCCGGAAAACGCACATAATTGACTCGGCCGGGGCCAGGTAAAAAACCTTTCGCAGGATCTTCAGCATTGATACGAGCCTCGATCGCCCAACCTCTAAGTTTGATATCATCCTGAGTGAGCGAAAGCTTCTCGCCCTGGGCAATGCGTAACTGCCAGGCAACGAGATCGATCTGAGTGATTTCCTCGGAGACCGTATGCTCGACCTGAATACGAGTGTTCATCTCCATAAAGTAAATGCGCTCTGGTGATTCACAGATAAACTCGATTGTTCCCGCCGAAGCATAGCCTGCGGCTTTCGCTGCAACGACAGCGCGACGGCCGATTTCCATACGCTGCTCGTGTGAGAGGAAGCTACTCGGCGCCTCTTCTATCAACTTCTGGTGCCGTCTCTGAACCGAGCAATCTCTTTCGAAAAGATGAACGCCATTACCGTGTTCATCAAAGAGAACTTGAACTTCAATATGCCTTGGATTTTCGATGTAACGTTCACAGAAAACATGAGGATTACCGAAATAGCTCTGGGCTTCGCGCGTACACGCAGCAAACGACTCTGCAAGATCGGCATCACTACGCACGACACGCATTCCTCGACCACCGCCTCCGGCCGCGGCCTTTAGGATCATCGGATAACCGATTTCTTTCGCATGAGCTTGAAGGTCAGCCACGTCTTTCAGCGGTTCTTCACATCCTGGTGTACAAGGAACCTTATGCTGTTTCATCAGTCTTTTTGCTTCAATCTTGTCGCCCATAAGTCGCATCGCGTTTGACGACGGACCGACAAACTTCGCGCCAGCTTTTGTGACTGAATCTACAAAGTCGGCGTTCTCTGACAAAAATCCATAGCCGGGATGCACCGCATCAGCCCTGGACGTGCAGATCGCATCGACCAAAGCGGGTACGTTGAGATAGGTCTCAGTAGCAGTATTACCGGGGAGTCGCACTGCAAAATCAGCCAGTTTAGCGTGCAGTGAAAACTGATCGGCATCGGAGTAGACGGCAACCGTTTCGATACCGAGATCACGTGCTGCGCGAATAATGCGAACGGCAATTTCACCGCGATTAGCGATTAAAAGTCGTTGTATTTTTTTTGCCATAGTAGATGCCTTCAAATTAAAGTGGAATATTGCCGTGTTTGCGTTTTGGCATTTCTTCACGTTTGGATCTGGTCGCTGCTAGACCCTTGAGCAAATAATTGCGAGTTTCTTCTGGTAGAATAACAGCATCGATATAGCCCTTCGACGCGGCAATATAAGGATTCGCGAATTTATCGGCATACTCTTCTGTGAGTTGCTTGCGCTTGGCTTCTGGATCTGTGGCCTTCTGAATCTCACTGCGGAAAATAACATTGCAGGCCCCCGCAGCGCCCATCACTGCGATTTCCGCATTAGGCCAAGCAAGGTTTAAGTCGGCACCAATATGCTTAGAGCTCATGACGTCATAAGCACCGCCGTAAGCCTTCCGCGTAATGACTGTAAGCTTCGGAACAGTGGCTTCGCAATAGGCATAGAGAAGTTTTGCGCCGTGACGAATAATGCCACCTTTTTCTTGGGCGGTTCCTGGTAAGAAACCTGGCACATCTACAAAGGTAACAATCGCAATATGGAACGCATCACAGAAACGCACAAAACGTGCTGCCTTCACCGAGCTATTGATGTCTAAAACGCCGGCGAGGTGATTCGGATTATTGGCGACAATGCCGACCGTCTGGCCGCCAAGACGCGCGAAACCGGTAATAATATGCGGAGCAAAGTCGGGTTTCACCTCAAAGAATGATCCTGGATCAACGACCGATTTCACAACCTCAGCCATGTCATAAGGAAGATTAGGATTAGCTGGTACGATCTTGCCGATTTTCTGGCGTGCCGTATCTAATTCGGATTGAAGCTGCGTGTCGCTTTCGGGTGAAGCAGTGGTGGGCGTGTCGTTGAGGTTGTTTTCGGGGAGATAACTCAGGAGTTGCTTAACAGCAGAAAACATTTCTTGTTCGGAAGCGAATCGATTATCGCAGACACCGCTCGTGGATGCATGAGTTATGGATCCACCGAGGTCATCAAAACTAACTTCTTCGCCGGTTACCGTTTTGATGACATCTGGGCCGGTAATAAACATATGACTGGTGTCATCCACCATAAAAATAAAATCAGTCATGGCGGGAGAATAAACAGCACCGCCTGCGCATGGTCCGCAAATCAGTGAGATTTGTGGAACGACACCCGAGCTTTTTACATTGCGATAAAAAATATCAGCATAGCCGCCGAGGCTTGCAACGCCCTCTTGAATACGTGCACCACCGGAATCGTTGATGCCAATAACCGGAGCTCCGTTCTTCAATGCTAAATCCATAACCTTACAAATCTTGCGAGCCATCGTCGCCGAGAGCGATCCACCGAAGACTGAAAAATCTTGAGAGAATAAATAAATGGTCCGGCCATTGACTGTGCCAAATCCAGTGATAACACCATCACCCACAAAGTGTTTATCAGCCATGCCGAAATCGGTGCAATCGTGCACCGCGAACGCATAGAGCTCGATAAACGAGCCTTCATCGACTAATAAGTGAACGCGTTCTCGTGCGGTAAGTTTGCCGCGTTTATGCTGGGCTGCAATACGTTCCTTACCGCCGCCCTCAAGGCTTGCAGCACGCATTTGTTGGAGTTTCTGAATTGCTAATTGATTGTCTTGCATCTTTGCAGTCCTTATTTATAAATCTGACGACCGGGAAATTCTAGGAGGAGTGCATCGGTAAAGAGCCTCTTCTTTAATTCTTCCTGGCTTGGTGGTTCCAAAGCGGCAGAGCGTGGATCATCCTTAAAAACTTTGCTGACGACGTCAGCTTCCCGGCCCCCGCTCCAGATAAGCTCGCCCGTATTGGTATCGATTAAAAGCAAGGTGAGGCCTGCAGCGCGTCGGGCGACGATGAGTCCGCGGTCGTCTTCACGTGAGGTTGTATTGTAAATAATCAGCGGGAGGAGAATAGAATCGCTTCCCTCGGTCGCTTTTGCAAACTCGGTGAGCCACACGCCCCAAGATTTTCGTGAAGCAATTGAGGAGTGATAAAAGGCAGTTGCCGTGCGACAGCCAACACAGTCGTTTGATTTGTGCTCCCATTGCAGGGCTATCGATTCGCTGATCGACGGTTTTTTTGTCCCCGCTGCATAGAGCTTTTCGATATAACTCGGGCTAACCCCTTTCATAAAAGGTTGGTTGTCGAAACCTGCGGCGATGAATTGGTCGAAATCGTTGCAGAGTTTTTGCATCTCTGCTCTTGCGACATTACTCAGGGGCATTCCTGCAATGCGAGATGCGCGGTCAGGCCAAATCTGACAGAAAACAAGGCCGATGCGCGCAGGGACATATCCCGTTCGTGCCGTCTCGATTCCGTAGGGAGAATCTTCGCTCAGAGTCGGGGTACAGGCAGATCCAAGCAGAATGCTAAACCAGCCAAAAATAACAATTGGAAATACAATTTGATTCATCACAATTTTATATCCCATATCATCAAACAGTTTTTGTCATACTATGTCCTTTACTCCGCGAAACCAAGTCTTTTCAAGAGTTTGCTGACATATCTGGCTTGTATTTGTGAAGTCATTCCGTCATCCTGAGTCCGGAGGGCGAAGGATCTCAGAGTTCACGCAGATTCTTCGGCCATGAGGCCTCAGAATAACGGGAGTTTTGCCTCGAAAAATCTTTGGAGACACATGAAAATCGTAATTTTTTTCTATGCTGCTTTATTATTCAGCTGGGGCTGTCATCATCGGTCAACACCAAGTCTTCACGCGGACGTGAGTCAAAGTTGTGGCGATAAAATCGCTGCCGGCAATTGTGAATATTATGATTGCTTAGAATCGAAATTTAAATGCGGAGCCGCAGGTTATCCCCTAGCTTATGGAAAATTTTATTGTCAGCGTTTTAATAGTTTCTGTGGCAACGCCTTGAGCGGTCTTGCGGCTAGGCAGTGGATCATGGGAACGACTGCCTGCCTTAAGCACGAGTTGTCATTTTTTGAATGGAGTCTGAGAAGCTGCGATGATGTGACTGCCACTGCTTTTAATTCGCATACAAGTTGCTACACGGATGGGAGCGTTGCGAATGGTGGGGTGAGCTTTTGTAGCCTTACACCCACGGACTGGACAAGCGTGACTCGCTGTATCAACCTTAACGATAGATTGTCCAGACGTGGAATTCAGCAAATGGCAATGACTGCGCGCAAATGCGGGCAAATGTTTCTGACGGATGGTTTATTTTTGAATGATGGTACTCGGGGTTTAAAGCCAGATCCTCAGACAGAGGTTCAGATAAAATCGATGACGTCCATCGAGCGCGAGACTAGAGCTCAGGAATTTTTTGATTTTGCCGATCACTTACTTACCGCGCCCGGAGCCGGTTAAGTTGACCTTCATAGGTGGAGATTTGCCGACAAATCCATCGATTTAAAAGAACCTGTTGTTGCTCTTCGCTTAAATAATAATGCTCGCTTGCGATCGTAGCTTTTGCTCGTTGAGTCGCGCTATACATTGAAATGGCCGCACAGACGCTAATGTTGAGGCTTTCGACAATACCCACCATCGGGATAGTAAATCGGATATCAGCACGGTCGCGCCAGGCAAGATCAAGCCCCTCATGTTCGTTACCAAAAGCGAGAGCGATGGGTTTATCAACAGGAAGTTCGTCAAGCGTGACGGCATCGCCATAGGGAAATGCAGCAGCAACAATATATCCATTACTATGGAGTTTATCGATACAAGCTTCGACCGTTTGATGTTTGGTAATATCGACCCAATTATCGACTCCCCGCGCAACGGTTGAGGCATCAAATTTCGTCTTGAGGGTAACGACATCGATATTTTGAATGCCGAAACCCTCAGCAGAACGAATGCATGCTGAGACATTGTGCGGTTGATGGACGTCCTGAACCACTAAGCGGACATGATTTGTCCGTTTCGCGACAGTGCTTAACATCCTGTGGCGACGATGATCAGTCAGCTGTGGAGATAAGAGCGCCCACGCATCACTAGGATAGAGATTCGGTGAACTCACTTTTAGCTCCAGCGCGGAATTCTATATCGGGAAGTTTTGCTTCGTGTTCTGACTCTGAGCGTTGGTCGTCGACTTCAAGAAGTGTGAGGCCGATGCGTTCCAGTGCTTCGCCAACAACCGGTCCAATACCGCTTGCCAATATCGGATCATTGGGCTGGGCAACCGAACTCGAAGTTAGGACCCAGCGCGCGAGTTTTTCGAGGGCGTCTTCCCAGTTCTTGTTGCGTTCGTCGACCATGTCACGCAAGCCTTTCATGCCTGCGTAGAGTCTTTCATAGTGGCTGGCGCGACGTCTTAGCGCGTCAAAATCCTTAGGATTGATGACGTCGCGTGATTTAAGTTGCTTTAACTCTGAGTCGAGATCTTGGTTGCGCTGACGTTCTTGATTTAATTCTGCCTTAAGCTTGACGATAGTTTGAGCTCCGACATCGTCGAGATTTTTCTTAAGATCGCGGCGTTCCTTAGTCCAAGTTTCACTTGCGGAAGTGAGCTCATCAATCTTAAGGGTCGCAGTGTCGTACTTCGTCTGTAACGCCTCATGAGCGTTAAGAATGTGATCTCTTTGGAGTTCAACATTGCGAAGTTTACGTTCGAGATCGCGAGTACGCTCGATATGTTCTTGTTCGACTTTAGCAGCGTTACTGCTGACATGAGTTAGATTACGACGACTTTGATCATCGCTGCGACGAAGTTCTGCGAGTTGATTTTCAAAAGATAAAATCGCTTTTTCGAGACGGTTATTCTTATGTCTAAGTTCTTCGTAGCCCTTAGCCCCTTCCATCAGTAGGGCGGAGATATTGCGGCTGCGTTGCCAAAAATGAAACGCTGTAGCAAAGGCAACAGTTGCGAGTGCAATTGCAAAAAAAGTGAGCATGCTCAGCTCCTTATCAAGAGATAGTATGGTTAGAATCACTTAGAAAGGCGAGCGTATCACTGAAGACGTGGAAATCGCAACCGAAACGAGGTTCTCGCATTTGACTAAAAATGCCTATTAGTGTGGCATCCCGCAGTACTAATGTTGCAAATAAAGCAATAGAAATTGATCGGATACAAGAAACTCCTGGTTGCACGCGGGTTTTAGGATCTTGGCATGATTGATGCTTTTATAATCCCCAGCAAGACCAAATAACATCATGTTTTTATATTTTTATAGGATGCTCAAGGAGGAGTTATGCTGAATTTATCATGTAGCCGGATGCTTAAATCCGTCATTCTTGTCGGTGGAATCGCGACAACATTTGGGGTTAACGCGGGTGATACAGGTGTTGCGGTTGACGTCTCCACTCAGTTTTTATTTGTTCCAAAAGGCTTTGATACCAATGATCAGACTGAAGTTGTACTCGACGGGTTTTTACCAAGTGCTTGCTATAAGGTTCTTCCGCCTGTTGTGAAATTTGATGATGCTCAGAAAGTTTTTCAGATCACGCCACGTGCTTTTAGATTTGATGGCATGGTCTGTGGGCAATATCAAGTTCCATATACGGTAACCGCGAAACTAGGCGTTGTTCCAGCTGGCGAATATACCGTTATCGCAGACGGTGCAGAAAGAAAAACCTTAGGGGTAACTCGCAGCACCACCCCGGGACCGGATGATTTTCTCTATGCCGCAGTGGATCAGGTGCAAGTGAATGTGGACATCAGTCAGCAATCGGCAGTTGCACGTATTTCCGGTCATTTTACAAATAGCTGTATGAAATGGCAAGAAAGCAGGTTGTTGGATCAAGGTGAAACTATTGTTTTGCTCCCAATTGTAAGCATGGAAGAGGGCGCTGATTGCCACGCAGTGGATGCTCCGTATCCCGATGTTGAAGTTGTTCTGCCTTGGCGTGGCCCTGGACGGTATCTACTACACACTCGCAGCTTGAGTGGTGTAGCGGTGAATACAGTATTTACAGTAGAAGGAGAATAACCAGATACAAATTATATTAAATTAGTTTGCTCACACTCATCTTAATGCTCTTTCTTACTGAGAAAGAGCATTTTTCTTATTCATTGAGTACAATATAAGGATTCGGACATAAATGATGACTAAGGAGACCTTACGTGAGTACAAAACCAACGGCGTTGATTATTGGTGTCGGAAATATGGGTTCGTCGTTGATCAAGGGTGTTCTGGCAAAGACTCCCTGTGATTTTAATAAGGTTGTAATCTTTGATCCATCGTCGGATAAGACCGCGCAGTTTGAATCACATAAAAACGTTGAGATTCTGGGTTCGCTCGCTGGAAAACGAGCTGAGGACGTAATCGTTCTTTGTATTAAACCTCAGGACCTGGCAGCTGTCGCAGAGACTCTTAAAGGTCGCATTGGCAAGGATGCACTGCTGGTTTCGATCCTTGCCGGAATTACCATGGATGATATTGCAAACGCATTTGCGTTTAAGGGTGCGGTTGTGCGATCGATGCCGAATATTGCGGGTATGGTGGGCGAAGCGGCCACCGCGATGTGTGGTAACGAGGTACTCGATAAAGCTCATGCGGCCCTCGCAGAGAAATTATTTCGCTCGATAGGTGAAGCGGATTGGACTAGGGAAGCAAATCTCGATGCCGTCACAGGTCTGTCCGGTAGTGGTCCAGCGTATATTTATATGGTGATCGAAGCGCTCACTGATGGCGGAGTTAAAATGGGATTGCCTAGACCACTTGCGCTATCACTTGCGACACAGACGGTTCTAGGATCTGCGACCTTGGTTAAGAAGACAGGGCTTCATCCTGCAATCCTGCGCGATCAAGTGACGACGCCTGGTGGTACCACGATAAATGCAATTCATGAACTCGAAGCGCATGGCCTAAGGGCTATGTTAATGAGTGCAGTTGCCACTGCTACTAAGCAGTCCGCCAAACTTAGGAAGAAGATCGCTACTAAGTCCTAGGCTGTTACATATTTTCTTCTGGCAAATAACGCTAAAAACTGACGAATCGTCTCAGGCGAGATAAATAATAGATACATACTTGCCGTGATCCATTGAAATAATTGAACGTTCATCGACCATTCCATGCCGATATGCAATAAAAGTCCTGCTATGAGCGCAAGTTTGCGTGTATCGCGGAACCATATGAGTAGGGGAAAGAGCATCTCCACCGTCAGCGCAAAACCAGTGAGTAGTGGCGAAATCGATGTCCCGCGCATAAAATCAGGCAGCGGCAAACGTTGAAATTCTAATAGATTTAAGACCGTGCCAACCGCGGTCCCGTCGTTCCATGCAGCGCCTTTAAGTTTCCACCAGGCGGTCGAAAAATAAACGATACAAAGTTGAATCTGAATGATTCTCTGAGCCCAAGGTGAATGAAGGGAAGCAGGACACCTGTGACGTTTAGCATCGAGACTAAGGCAAGTATGAGATGCGGAGAAAATAAGAAAGAAGCCGGTGATCCTTAAAAGAGAATCTCCTGAATGAAGGATTAACGTATTCGTATGGTGCATGGAGGTAAGCATGAGCCATACCGTAAAAAGAGCAAGTCTTGTAAACAAACCCGCGGTGACAAAAAGAAGCACCACGATAAGTACGATAAACCATAGGTCGACTGATAAACGACTGTCAATGAAAGATGACATGATATTCAGGCGACCGATAGTAGGGCCTGTGACATCTCCTAAGATGCTATCTTTGCCAAACCAACTATGTCGGTCTGGCCACATCATAAGAATGTTTGCTAGGGCAATGATGCCCCAGATAATCCGAAAAAACGCAATATTTAGGCTGGAAATAGGCTTAAATAAGAACTGATCCCATCGACTCAGGCCATGGCGTAATTTCATTGACGGATCTCCTTCGCTGGCGTGCGCGATTTATCTAGTGTTGTCGTCGTTGAGATCGTGGGATTCATCGGAATGGCGTAATCAAAAAATTTCCGTTGTTGCCAGCCCGCATCAACAGGAGTGCTTGCTAACAGGCCCGGTCGTGCAGCACGCCAGTGTCGCCATAGCTCGAGATGAGTGACAGCGCTCTGCTCTTGTTCTGATATCACGCGAGCGAGCCAGGATGCCGTCACTGGCCAATAACGATGATATTCATCTGAACGGATGTAATCGTTTAAAAGTTTTCGCCACCGTTCCTTACGGTAGCGGTCAAAAAGTGACATTTCAGACATTCGAGATAGGTTCACTTCAAGAACTCTTCCATCGGCAAGCTGTACCATGGCGTCGACATAAATGTCTTCATTGCGTGGTGTCGGTGCAAACATTTGCCAATTCTGCCACAACCCAAGTCTCTGAAAAATTGGTGAAACGAAAGCGTCGGTTCGAGTTTTGAGCGGTAACTCAGCAGGTAGAGACCACATCAGTGCGCCAATGATATAAGCGCCGATAAGTAGATGTAATACGTATCGCCATAAGTAACGGTGCATACGGGGTTATCTCCACGATGGTACTACTTCTTAGCACTTTTCTTAGCCACAGCATGATATTTACGTCGGATTTCAGCAATATCAACTGTCGGGACCGGTTGTTCCATTCCTATGCTTTCCAATGCATGAGTTAGTATTTGCGATATTGCGAGATCTCTAAACCATTTGTGATTTGAAGGAATCACAAACCAAGGGGCGTGCTTAGTGCTTGTTTCGTTAAGAATGTCCTCATATGAAGCCATATAATCGTCCCAGTATTCTCGCTCTTTGTAATCTGAGTCACTGATTTTCCAGTTCCGTGATGGATCATCGAGACGGCTTTTAAAACGCTCGAGCTGTTCTTCTTTTGATATGTGCAGAAAAAATTTGAGAATAGTGGTTTTGTTTTCATGCGCCAAGAGGCGTTCAAAATCGTTAATAAGGCCGTAACGAAGTTTGCATTCTTTTGGACTTATCAATTTATGAACACGTTCGACCAGTACCGACTCGTAGTGCGACCGGTTAAAAATCGAGACACCACCTTTGCGCGGAGCATGGGGATGAACGCGCCATAAAAAGTCATGTTCTTGCTCTCCAGTGGTTGGGGCTTTAAAGCTAGCAACATGACAACCCTGTGGATTCATGCTTTGAAAGGCATGGCGGATCACACCGTCTTTACCGGCGGTATCTAATCCTTGGAGAATAATGAGTACGGAGTGCCTGCGTTCCGCATAAAGCTGATACTGCAAGGTATCAATTTTTGAAATATATGGCTGCATTTCAGCGGTCGCTTCTTCTTTAGACGCGATCTTTCCATGAAATTGTGGATCAAAATCTTTTATTTTTATCTTTTGATCCGAGTCTACGATGAATTTTTTGTAAAAGTTCTTCATTTATTATTACCGATCAGTTTTGTCGCTCTGAAAGTCGCATGTACGCGCAGAACCTATGCTTACACTTTAGGGTTACGATTAGTTTGAGATAATCCTAACGTATTTCCTTCAGCATACCCATAGAAATAATACTCGCTATTTGCAAAGTTTAAGTAATCGATAAAATTTCGAAATCTTTCTCTACGTCGCCAACGCGCACAGTCATTTCATCGCCGATCTTTTTACCGAGAAGTGCCTTGCCGAGGGGTGACTGAGGTGTGATGACAGTAATCAGCTCTCCGTTTAGCTCAAGAGGATATCCGGCGCCAAACGCTAGAACAAAGTAAATTAAATTTCCTTTATCGCCCGCAACTTCGACGAGAGCTGTTGGCGCGACGCGAGAGTCCTCGTGAAATAAAACGAGAACGGTAGACTTAATGCGGTGTAATGCGCCTTCGACTTCTGCGAGGCGCTCTCGTTGGGCCCCCGCAAGATAGGAGGCTTCGAGGCCCCGTGTGTCATATTGGTTCTCGGGTTTGCTTTCTTCATGCGTGGCGGCTTCTTTTGCAGCTTCAACAGCCAACCTTAGTGTTGAGACCTCTTCTTCGAGGCGCCGCTGAATTTGATCTAACAGTGCTTGTTTATCGAATATGAGCATGGAATAGTTCTTCTTTATTTTATTATTCGAGGAATAAGGTCGTTATCCTAAGCGGCACTTAAAGGGTATATTGGTAGCTAAAAGTGTGACATAACTATATGAATTTAAACAATATTATAGCTAATCATTAGTTTTTCTTTTGGATCCTCCAGAACTACTAATTTTTATTATGGACTTTTCTCTGGCAATCTACGTTTCAGGTTCGAAAAAATGAATTTTTCTTAAACAACTTATTAAGGAGATTGTAATTATGAAAGCAATGGTAGCAGAAAAACAAGGTGGACCAGAAGTATTTGAATTAAAAGAAGTGGCAAAGCCCGAGATTCGCGATGGCCATTTGCTTGTCGAAGTTCGTGCCACCAGCGTCAATCCCATTGATACAAAGATTCGCCAACGCGAGCTTCCATTCTCTCCTGCCTTTCCGGCGATTTTACATGGGGACTTCGCAGGCGTCGTTAGCGAAGTTGGTAAGGGTGTGAGCGGTTTCAAAGTTGGTGATGCGGTTTACGGTGTCGGCGGTGGCGTTAAAGGAACGCATGGGGGAGCGCTCGCCGAGTTTTTGTTAGTGGATGCAGACCTGACTTCTTTAAAACCGACAAATTTGAGTTTTGAAGAGGCGGCAACACTCCCTCTTGTTGCGGTATCATCGTGGGAAGCTCTTATTGATAAACTAAGAATCCAACCTGGCAAGACATTGCTTGTCCATGGTGGCCTTGGTGGAGTTGGACATATTGCGGCTCAACTCGGAAAAGCTAAGGGTGCTATTGTTCATACGACTGTCGGTAGCGCAGAAGATATGGAAACCTCAAAAAAATACGGTTCCGATCATCCGATCAATTATAAATCGACTCAAGTCGCAGACTACGTGGAACAACTGACTCAAGGTCAGGGTTTCGATTTTATCTTCGAAACTGTTGGTGGTCCAAATATGCAGAATTCGTTTCAAGCCGCGAAACTCAATGGTTCGATCGCCTCGATTGCCACCGGTGGTAGTCATGATCTAAATTCAATGTATGTCAAAGGGCTAAGCCTACATTCGGTACTGATGCTGATTCCACTGATGACCGGACAAAACAGAGCGCATTATGGTCAAGTGTTGTTTGAGATAAAAAAATTAGTAGAAGCAGGTCATATCAAACCACTTATTCACCCAGAAGTTTTTGATTGGAAGGATATCGCAAAAGCCCATGCATTACTCGAGAGTGGCAAGCAAAGGGGCAAAATTGCAGTGCGGGTGAGAGAAACGCTTTCCCTATAAGTGATCTGACCACGACGTTGTTTTAGAGTCATTTACGATGTTTCTAGATGGCGGCTTAACTGGCGTGATATTTGTTTCATGTGTTAAGTCGCTCGTTGGATGAGACTTTAAATGATAAATTATAGTTTCAATCAGCTTTTGATGAGTCACGGGTTTGGAAAGATATGCGGAAAAACCGCATTTAAAACATTTATCGATTTCATCTGTCATTGCGTTTGCCGTCAACGCAATAATGGGTTGTTTATAATTTACAGCGCGTAGGTAGGAAGCTGCCTCATATCCGTTCATTACTGGCATTTGGATATCCATCAGGACAATATCAAAGGGCGTGGAATTAATTTTATCGATAGCTTGTTTGCCGTTGGATACCACCTCAATCAAAGCTCCTGATGTTTCTAAGAATTTGAGCATTAATAGCTGTAGATCTCCAGCATCTTCAACAATTAACACCCTTACATCGCGTAAAACATCGTGCATATTCGACTTATCCACAGACTTCGGTATCTCAACGGCACGATTCAATTGAGCCTCGGAAACGCGGTGCACATTCTCCAAATTTCCAGGATCTATTGTGACAGTAAACGTACTTCCAGAACCAAGAATGCTCGATTTAAGATACAAATCGCCACCAAGTGCTTTTGCAAGGTTCTTCGACAAGCTTAACCCAAGTCCTGTACCTCCATAACTATGGCAAACTGACGTTGACGCCTGAGTAAAAGGCTCGAAAATTTTTGTAACATTTTCGTCTGCAATTCCCGGACCGGTATCCTTAATGTCGACTTCCAAGAGCGGTTTTTCATTTGTCTCGTTGAGTGCGACACGGACGTTGACTTCCCCGCGGTTGGTAAATTTAATGGCATTGCCAATGATATTTATTAGAACCTGACGAAACCGAAAATCATCCACAAAGGCGCTCTCTGGCACGGGGGCATCATAAATCAAATTTAGAGCGATTGATTTTTCATTAGCCCGCACACGCAAATGGGTTATAACATCAGAGAAGAACTTATCTAAATTGATCCAGTTAGGTCTGACTTCGAGTTTACCTGCTTCGACTTTCGAGAGATCGAGAATATCGTTTATAAGGTTTATAAGAATCCAGCCATTGTGTTGAATCGCATTGGCGTATGATAAAACGTCCGCCGTCGTTGAACTATTTGCAATAAGCTCGGCGTATCCCATCATGACGCTGATAGGCGTGCGAATTTCATGACTCATATTGGCCAGAAAGAAACTTTTTGCTTCGTTTGCACGAACAGCAGCCTCCTTGGCCTCAAGAAGCTGTCTCTCAATTTTGACGCGTTCTGTAGTATCTCGAATAGCAGCTGTCACGAGATATCCTTCATTGGTATTGAAAGGACCAAGGCTGACTTCGATTGGAAACTCGGACCCATCTTTACGTCGACCGATGAGTTCCCGCCCTTGCCCCATAAAACGAAGATAAGGTTTCTGAAAGTACTTTTTACGCAATTCCTCATGTTTCTTGAGGAGTGCTTCTGGAAGTACCATTTCGAGTGTTTTCCCTATGAGTTCATCGCGTGAATAACCAAACTTAGATTCAAATTGCTTATTAACGAAAACGAACTCTCCGCGATTATTACATACCAAGATAGGGTCAGGAGTGGATTCGAGCAACCCACTGAATTTCTCTTCTGCACTCTTCTGTTGAGTAATATCTAAGCGAACCCCGGTCATCCGTATAGGGTCGCCGTTGGTGTTGCGCTGGAGGTAGCCGCGGATCATAAACCATCGATAACTATGATCGCGAGCTCTAAGACGTACCTCTGATTGATAGTGGTTGGTGGTACCATGTAGAAAAGTCTGTAATTCACTGACTAGCTTGTGGCCCGAATCAGGATCTAAAAACTGGTGCATCTCTTTGGCCGTGACCGGGAAATCTTCACCGTCGAACCCTAACTGGCGCTTAAAACTATCCGAGCAGTGGACAATGTCGGATTGTAGATCCCACTCCCAAACTCCGACATCAGTGCCAGATGTCGCTAGGTTGAGGCGCTCTTCATTGCGACGCAAAGTTTCCGTAGTCTCCCTGAGCTGATCATTTATACGCAGCATATTCTCGTTTGCATTGATCAATGATAGTAACAAATTTCCACACGTTGAAAGCATCGTGGAGAAGCGACCATTAAAAATCGAAAATACAATACCCATCATCACGAATAAAGTTAATGATGATATCTGATCTGAATCCATATGAGCTAGCGTGATACCGGCCGGATTAAAGCAATATAAACCTAATAAGACCGAAATTGAAGTTGAGCTAATTCCGGACTGCCATCCACCAAATCCTGCACTTAAAAACACTGCTGGATAAAATAGGTACCAAATATGCGGTTTAATTTGTTCCCAGAAAACATATTGGAGGCCAGACGCTATAATCGGAAAAAATAACGACGTTAATGACGCAAATAGACGGAGACGAGTGAGAATCAAGTTTATTCTTTTTCTTGAGGTCAATTGTTGTTCCTCTTTTGCTTTCATATTTCCTTGCGAATAGTAAATAAATTTTCAACTTCATGACTCAGATATTCTTTCCCGTCATACGCGACAATTAGTTCATCCGTCAATGTTGATTCGTCAAAATTGAATTTTTAATTGCAGTCTCTTCGGATGATTATGCAGTGATGTCTTTCTACTAAATATAGCTACAAAACATTATCCAACTCACCTTTGATTTCCTTTCGAATACTTACTGGACCACTGGTTTTTACCTTAGTATTCGCGTTGGGTGGAAATACGATGATCGGGCAGGCAAGGTCAAGCATTGCGTAAAATGGTATTCTGCCAATATGGAGAGGATCTGTATGAAGTATTTCGTGACGTCCAAATACGGCCAAGTTTATTTCTTTTTTTCTGACAAAAGACTTTAGACAATCCGAAAAAGATGCGTCACTAAGAATTTGCTTATTGTAGGAACATCCAGCGAGACGAAGCGGGATGTTCATCTCGCGTGCTCTTGTATCGAGCCTTTGCTGCAGATTTATTTGTATAAGGTGTTCGATGTCTTTTAGCTCTAATCGAGCGCCTGATTTTGCTTTTATGGAAGACGATATTTTCCTGAGTTTATAAGCGAGCCATTCGCTGGTCGCATCGTTTATATGGATGTGATAGATGTCGGTACTGCCGAGCATAAAAGCCAGATCACAACCAGATTTTATGACGGATTCGTTCCGGGTGCATAAATCGTCTGCGATCACAATGCGGAGGGGCTTGGTGTTTAAATCGATATTGTGGTTTGGTTTTACTACCATGACGGGGAGACTTGCGTGCGACATGAGAGAAAGTGCGCAAGAGAGAGCGTGGGGCACAAATCTATGACTATCCGCTACTGCGCCGATCATGATCAACGAGCAATCATTAGCGAGCGCTTCTGCATTTATCATTTCGGCACAGGATCTTTCCGCATCTAGAATGCACGTTGTAACATGAACTGTGCCCGGTATTCTGGAGACAAGTTCGCGCATTTTCACTGAAGCGGATCTTTGTCTGCTTTCATTTGCAGCTTTAGCATAATCATAAGATGGCTCAGAAAACGTTGAATCATGGCGAAGATCAAGAACTTCCGTGATGCTGGGTTCACACATGTGAATGAGATGTAGATTTGCCCCTGTGCGGATACAATATCGAATAGCAAACTGTAGAGTATGTTCTCCGACGAGGTCAAACTTCGTAGCTAGACATATTTTTGTATCTGCTCTTTGAAACCTAGGTCTCATTTTTGTTGTCTTTTTAGCGTGTTAATAAAAACTTCTGCGAGCGCTCGGATAGCATCCATATCGGTAAAAATTCCAACCAGAGTTCCATTTTCATCTGCGACTAAAGTCGAGCCAATTTTATCTTCGGTCATTCTTATACATGCTTTATCAAGAGGATAATCGGGTGTTACAACGTATGGATCGAAGGTCATCGCGTCCTTGACCAACGCGTGCCGGAGGTCGATGTCTTTAAAGGTCGATAGTAGATTGATATCACGTTCAGTAATAATTCCAATGAGTTCACCTCCAGATCGTACTGGAAGATGGTGAACGGATAGGTCCTGCATTGTCTTTTTAGCAAAAGCAATCGTCTGCTCTGGGCCAATACTATGAGGCATCGGTGTCATATACTTACTAATAGGCGGAATGGATTTTGGCATAATACCCCCGGGTGAAAATTAGAATAGCGATCACAGCTATTCAAAAATGAAGCCAGAGATTATGTACCTAAATTAATTGATTTTGTTCGTGTCGGAGCTTAGATCGGTTGGAAGATTTTGCTCATATTATAGAAATTCACTCAATTTCTATTCATCAATCTGCACTTTTATGCGTTCTTCGTACACGTTTCAAATTAAGATGATTCAAAGTCTTGATACAGCCTCTCAATCTGGCTGACTGCATATAACGGGAGGGAAATGAGCTTGCATGAATGGTTCTGTGACTTGACATCGACCCAGGAAAAGCTTTGAAATGAGGGAAGGTTTGCATCAAAACGAAGGGCGTATTCGGGTTGTCTCAGTGAGCAGAATGCTGTCAGTGATCTTAAAGTACCACTTTTGCCGGCTTTTACTTCAATCGGTATGATCTTTCCGTCAAGGGCAACTACAAAATCTAATTCCGCATTTGTCGTTTTTCCCTCGCGTAACCAATAGTGAAGTTGTTGTTTGCCTTTGCCCATGGTGGCAATAAGTTCTTGCCCAACAAATTGCTCGGCAATTGCGCCATCACGAATAGCCATAATGGAATCACCAGATTTTATCGTGTTCCACGATAAACCTAGCAAAGCATTCAGCAACCCGACATCGATCAGCAATAGTTTAAAGATGTCCGGGCGGGCACCGGCTCCCAAGGGGATGTCATTTGCATCTGAGTGCAGAACTGTGGATAGAAGTCGGGCCTGGATCAACAAATCAAGCAATCGTCGAACAGTACGACTTTGTTCTTCTGCAATCAGTCGACTAAATTTTGTTCGCTTTGTTACTTGTTGAGCGACCTGATCGAGCAAACGCGTCAAACGTAAGAGATCTTGCTTCAATCCATATTTTGAAAAATCGGATTTATAAGTTTCAAGTATACTATCATGGACCTCACGAGCGACAGAGAGTTTACGTTTACTGGCATATTCCCTGACCGCCTCTGGCATGCCACCGATAAAGCAGTAGTGTTGCTGTAGCTCAAGCAGGCGCTCATGCTGGTCTGAGCTCATTGGGCGAGTTGGCGTAAAATTTTGTAACACGTCAAAAAGTTTTTTTTCGTCGCAGGCCAAAAGGAATTCTTCAAAATCCATTGGCACCAGTTGTAAAAATTCAATACGTCCCACAGGCATCGAAAAGTCATGCTCAGATAATGCAAACTCTAGTAGCGAGCCCGCACAAATGACGGGAATGTCTGGACGTTCTTCGAAAAAATAACGTAAAGCCGCTAAAGCGCTTGGTGTGGCCTGAACTTCATCAAAAAAAAGTACAGTACTAGGCCCGATGGATTTTTTTCCTGGTAGTGATTCTAATTCATCCATAATTTTTTGAATGTTCAGCGTCTTGAAAACAGATTCAAGCTGAGGATGTTGTTCGCAGTTAATCTCCATAAGCGGACGCTTTAGCCTGGTGATGGTCTGCCTTACCAGGGTCGATTTTCCAACCTGACGTGCGCCACGGATGATTAAAGGCTTGCGATTTTCTTTAACTATCCAATTTTCAAGAGTATTTTGTAATTTTCTATACATAATTTTCCCTCTTTGCGGCATGTTTTAGGGGGCAATTATCAGTATAGCATGCATATAAATGGGGTCAATATTGAGTACATTTGGATGGTGAGAGTGCTGCAAAATTTCCTAATTTAAACGCTTTAACCACTGGTCCAGCTGCCAGCACATGACACCTTGGTACCAGCGATCGTTGGCAGCTTTGCCATCAACAAATAGAAGTTTCGGCCCCTCTGACCAATTGGCATTACAAAAGAAATTACCTTTATGGATTAAGTCATAGCGATCCATCACACACCATTTCTGCCCAGGCCTGCTTAGCATAGTGAAAGTGTGATCGTTCGTGTAATGCATGGTTTCGCATTTGAGGATTTCGTTTTCTTTGAATCCAGCTTGGGTTGCTAGGCACAAGGCGGTGTAAGAACTTTCATTGCAGTAGCCGTATTGTGCGAAGGGTGAGCCATTGTAGGTTTTGTCGATAAAGTTTTCTTTGTAGGAGGCACAGCCTTTTGTAACGCCGCCAGTCTTGAACGCCAGTCTTACTATTTTTCTTCGACTCTCCAATTCGGTTTTAAAAGCCACCTCACCTGGTCCAATGGCGTCCTTATTTAAGCAATTTCCAGTCAAGGATGCATATTCAGTCATCAGTTCAGCAAGTCGATCGTAATTGCGATGATCATGGTCTGTCGGCCACACAAATAAGGGCTGACCAGTTGGAGAAGTTCCTTGGTCAAGGGTCTGAGAAGTGGTTGTACTAGTAGATTTACAAGCCAATGTGAGCGTGGCTGCAGCTATGAATATAGCGATATGGTCTCGCATAAGTGGTCTCCATGAAGAAAAATCTTCAACAACGTTCTCATTGTAGAAGAAAAAGTGCTATATTTAAAAAAAATATGAGATTTGGCCCTTATGCCGAAGAATAACGGGGGATGACTTAAGCTATGACCATTTGTCCTTGCGGTTCAAAGCGTCAATTTCAAGAATGCTGCGAGCCCATCATCTCCGGTAAGCCCGCACCAACGGCTGAAGCTTTGGTTCGCGCCCGCTACAGTGCGTTCGTGACGCGTGCTTTAGATTATGTAGAAGATACCCATGCACCGGAAGTAAAAGCAGACTTTAACCGAGCCGAAGCTGAACGGATCGCTGAAGAGTGTGATTGGGATAATTTGAGGATTCATAGTGCAAAAGAAACTGGTGATACTGCCGAAGTTGAGTTTGTTGTGACACTTCGGCACGACAAAAAATTGGTAGCAAAAGCATCGCACTCGAGTTTTCGTCGTGAGAACGGTCAGTGGCTTTATGTCAGCAGTAAAGCTGCACCGCATATTGCACATCTTCGTACTGTGAAGATTGGTAGAAACGATCCCTGTAGCTGCGCTTCAGGTAAAAAGTTCAAAAAATGCTGTGGCAATTCCGCTGAATTGTGAGGCTTATGACCAAGCGTTTTCAATGCACGGCATGTGGTAAATGCTGTTACGGGCAGCTGCCCTTGACCTGGAAAGACGCTTTCCACAACGTCGAGCGTTTTCCGCTCTGCATTGTTTGGACGCCGGTACCTCAAAATAGCAAAGATTTTAAGCTGACCGCCGAGCTTGGGGCAGTGATCAAGCTTCCAGATCGTAAGGAAATTGCGGTTCAAATTACGCCGACGTCGTTTATCCCGAGTACTTTTCCCTGTCCTGAATTGAGGGAGGATAATCTCTGTGGTATTCATAGTGATAAGCCAGCGCGTTGTAAGGCAATGCCATTCTATCCTTATCGGGACGAGAAATTTCAAGCTGAGTTGATCGTGATTCGTCCGGACTGGAAGTGCGATACCTCCGAGACGGCGCCGATTGTTTACCAGGATAAAAAAATTATAGATCGCGAGGATTTTGATCGCGAGAGAATTGATTTAGTCGATCAGGTTCCCTTACTACGCCGCTACGTTGAGTATATGCTGAAGTATTCCCATGTCCTTCTAAATAACCTAATGGTCGCGTCGATGAAAACAAATGGCGCTCAAGTGATAACAAGTCTTTCTTCTTTTCTGACAGCTACCAGAAATCCAGATGCAAAAGAAATTGCACAGAAGCAAGTACTAGTGCTGACTAAATATATTGAAAAGACAGGTAGCGATCCAAAGTTGAGCGATTTTCACAAAAATTATGTGAATTGGCAGAAGGAAATGATGTATTTGGCGAGATAGCTTTGGAATTGCGCGGCGTGGGATAGGGGCAGCGGTGCATGACCCTGGATTGATAGAAGCGTTCTCTTAGGCTTTCAATGCAATCTCTTATCAAATGTTAATGCTGGCAAGAGATCTCTTGGCTAATAAGCATTCACTAAGTAAAAGCAAGGTCAATAAGGACACAATCAAATGAAAATATTTATCACAGGCGCATCAGGATTTGTTGGTGGTGCAGCTGCCCGTCGGCTATCAGCCGAGTATTCTGTAACCGCAATGTCTCGGTCAACGAAAAGTGACGCCGTAATTGAAAAGCTGTCGGCACAACCCATTCGATGCGATCTCGAAAATGTCGATTCAAGTCATATGGCGGGAGTAGAAGTGGTTATTCATGCTGCCGCGTATGTCGAGGATTGGGGGCCAAAGGATATTTGGGACCGTATTAATGTCGAGGGGACAAAGCGTTTGCTCAAAGCGGCGAAAGAAGCGGGCGTCAAGCGTTTCATATACATTGGATCTGAGGCTGCAGTTGTGCGTGGCCAAAATATCCGCAATGCGGACGAATCCTTACCTCTTGCAATAGACAGTCCCTATCCATACTGCCGTACAAAAGCATTGGCTGAAAAAGAAGTTCGCGCGGCCAATGATTCCGGAAGTGGTTTCGAAACAATTGTACTTCGACCTCGCTTTATTTGGGGACCTGGCGATCAAACGCTACTGCCGGCGATTCAAGCAATGGCAACAAAAGGACAATGGATGTGGCTCGGTCACGGTAACTGCGTTACGTCAACCGTTCACATCGATAATTTAGTTCAAGCTATTGTGTTGGCGCTGAAAAATGGTCATCCAGGCGAGGCATACTTCATTGTTGATGATGGGCAACGGACCATGCATGAAATGATCACTGGAATGGCACATGCTGTCGGGGTTGCATTGCCCAACCGATCGATACCCCAATGGGCTGGCGATGCAGTTGGAGTAATCCTTGAGTTTACTTGGCGTACTTTCAGTCTCAAGGGTGCTCCTCCGCTCACGCGTCATGCTGCAATGGTCATGTCTCGGGACTGCACTTTAAGTGGTGAAAAGGCCAAAGCAGAGCTAGGCTTCATACCGAAGGTCACTGTAGAGGAAGGACTCGCAAGATTGCGTTCTAACTAGATTCTGCTGAAAAAGGGTCGGAAAGTCCTTTTCCATGGAATCAATGAAAAACCAATTTCAAAAGTTGGACGTGGATCAGCAATAACCCGCACACATCCCTCGAAATGCAGGTGCACAAAACTGCTTTAATATTAGTATATTATAAAAACGCCCACTCTGTGGGTCATTTTCTATTGATTTGACCCACAGAGTGGGCTAAAATCTAAATATGGAAAAAAGAACCTTATTAAAAATACTTAAATCTCAGCTAACCGCTACCCCCAAAAGCATAATGCTTATGGGTCCTCGGCAAACGGGAAAGAGCACCCTTCTCCACCAACTCGCTGTCAATCTTACCATTGATCTCGCTGATGAATGGACTTACCGACAGCATTTAAAAGATCCAATACTGATCCGTGCTCAGATCGAGACACTTTCTAAAGGCAGCCTCGTTTTAATCGACGAAGTGCAAAGAATTCCCTCCATACTTAACACCATTCAAAGTCTAATTGATGGTGAGAAGAAAATTAGATTCTTGTTAACAGGATCCTCGGCTCGGAAATTAAAACATGGTCAGGCAAACCTTTTACCTGGGCGATTATTTCGTTACGAGTTATTTCCATTAACGTATTGGGAGTTAAAAGAAAAATGGGACCTCACGAAAGCTCTGACCATTGGCACCTTACCCGAAATTTATTTGAATGACTATGGACCCGAGCTTTTAAAAAACTATAGCGATAGCTACTTACGCGAAGAAGTTCAAGCTGAAGCATTGACTCGCAACATTGCAAGCTATGCAAGATTTCTTGATTTGGCGGCAGAGTCATCTGGTCAAATTGTAAATTATTCACAACTGGCATCGGACTCGGAAATTCCTAAAGAAACTATTCGCAGATATTATGATATCCTTGTCGACACCTTACTAGTTCACCGTATTCCTGGATTTACGAATATCAAAGGTGCGCGGAAGGCTACCCAAAAAGAGCAGTTCATATTCTTCGATATGGGTGTTCGCAATTCCGTGCTTCGCCAGCATAAAAACGTCTTCACGCCCACACAGCTTGGAAAGTTATTTGAGCAATGGTTCATCGCTCAGATAATCGCATTCAACAGCTACCAACAGAAAAACTGGCAGATTTATTATTATCGTGACGACGCAAAACATGAGGTCGATTTGATCGTCGATTGTGGTTCAGAATTACTCGCTATCGAAGTTAAATATGCCGAAAAATTCCACCCCGATTTTTTGGATGGGCTAAAAGTATTCACGAAAGTCGCAAAAAAGCCAGTACGCTCAATACTGATATATCGTGGCGAGGTTCAGCAAGTACGTGACGATGTCGAAATTTGGCCATACCTGCAATTCCTCGATAATTTAGCCCTTTGAACGCCGTATCAAGTTCGATTTGACCAGAATTTTATTCAGCACCCTAAGATTTTGAACTATGTTCAGGATTGGAATTTACACCTCGTGGTTACGAGGCCGAGACTCGTAATGACTCGCGTCTTCATAGTATTGCTGCATTTATAGCGGTTATCAGATTATAGGAACCCCCTTTGAAGAATGGGGGTCTTACTCGTCGCGATTTTGGCTGTGCCGCAATTAACTCACTATGTCTTGGATGGGTTTATTTGGCGAAGGCGCTATATTTCAGTTTAGACCGCGTGTTCATCGGCTAGCGCCTTAAACCTGGCTTGTATAAATCTTCTATTCCTGAAAGATATCCAAAAAAACTAGGCTTTTCTTGCATCCAGATGAAGTCGGGACGTTCAAATGTGATCCATTCCCCACCAACGATCTCACCAGCTGCATTCAACTCTAAGGTATAGCTTAGATCTTTTGTTCCTTCTTGCGCATAATCGTCAAAGGGTTTTGGATCCCAATTAGCGCCAATCTCTGCAATAAAGCGGAGCGTCGTCGTCACCGTGAGAATACGAACAGTGCCAGGAGCAGCCTGAGGATAGATCGCGGTGGTTTCGGAGGACACTTCAGATTTGAACCCAAATACTGGCTGATTCCATACTTCATCACCACGGGCAACATCGGCAACAAAACCTTGTTTCATTAAACCAATCTGATTAGCAACAATGACGTGGAACGAGCCAGCATTTGCGTCGCGGCAAGCAGGGTCATTCGCATGGGAAGGGTCGTGGGTCACATCATATTCGCAGCGTCGACCAATCATTCGGCCACTGTCATCGGTTTGTTGGGCATAAATTAGCAGAGCCTTAATATCTGAGGATCCAAATGGTATGTCGAATCCTAGTTTGCTACGCACAGTAATAGGCGTTGGTTCGGTAAAATTCAGAGACGCTGGGGCCCAGCCGTGACAAAGTCCAAACCACTTGGGATGATCGGCTCCTGTGCGTGCACGTTCTGCTTGTACCAAAGGATAGTCAAGTCTTCCTTGAAATATATCGTATTTCTCTGCTGGCGAGAGCTTCTTTAGCTCAGAAGTGGACATCGAGGCCAGCTTCTGACGAGTAGCCAATTTATAGGAGAAAGAATCTGGCTGAGCTGGATCATTCCAGCGATTGGCTAAACCACCTCGATAGTCTGGCCAGTAAGAATCGCTCCAAGGCTTCTGAGCAAGTTCAGCACTGGCAGGCAAACTCGCAAACTTTACTTCATACTTGGCTCGTAGGTGGGAAGGGTCGTTACTAACATCCCAAGCTTCCTTAATGCTTGAAGCGCTCATTGTCTGAGGTCGACCACTGCCACAGGAGCAAAATAGGATGCTAGTTATGAGGGAAACGTAAGATAAAATTTTCATTGAAACTCCAAGGATGATAAATATTTGAATGCAAAGATCTAAAGAAAAATATTTTTCCGCGCGCCGGGTTTAAATTTTCTAATCGTAAACTCGAATGGAACAGTTCTGTATTCGTCTAGATTAAGGGTGCGGCGACGGCTTGCAAATTCTATAAAATCAGCAGAAGTAATAAGGCCGATGATTTCGCCGAGTTCATCGGTGACTGGGATGGCATCGATTTTGTTTTCTAGCATGATTTCTGCGATATCCGTCATTTGACTGCTTGGTCTGCATGTTACAACATCTGTTGTCATGGCAGTGCCGACATCAATGTCAGGTATTTGTATGCCATCACGGTCAAAATCGGCACGTAAGAGAATATCGCGATCCGATAGGATACCGACCAGCTGGTTCTTTTCAACAACGACCGGGAGGTGACGGATTTCTTGGTCCTGCATGATTTCATAGGCTTGCTGTAGGCTATCCGTGGGACTTACGCAGGTGATATTTCTTGACATCAATAATCGTACTTTCATACATCCTCCGACGAGATTGGTTGATGCGATGATTGCAAGCGAGATGCCAGATATGGCGTTTGCGTTAATATTTAGCATGAGATTAAAGTGAAAGGGATATTCTATTAGCATGATAGATATCACTGCCGTGAATTTGGAAATAATGGAAAAACCTCAAAGGTAAAAAAGTTACAAATTGAGGTCAAACTTACAAGTTGAGGACTTTCATCATTTACCGAAAGTGCTAGAGAAGAGACTAATCGCGTTGCGAAGGCAAGGTGGCAATCGTCAGCCAAAATTTGCTGAGAGACTGAATAATTTCTACAAAGTGATGTATATCGGTCGGTTTGTTAATATAGCAGTTTGCATGAAGATCGTAGCTGGAGTGTACATCTTCATCAGCTCGTGACGAAGTTAGGACAACAATGGGGATACTTCTTAGGTTTGCATCTGATTTTATCTCAGCCAAGACATCTTTCCCGTCTTTGCGGGGTAAATTGAGATCTAAGAACACGATATCTGGTCGCGGGGAAGCCGCATATTTACCTAGTTTCTTAATAAATTCAATGGCGTCTTCTCCATCATGGACGATGTGAAGTCTGTCTTCTTGCCCACCTTTAAGAAAGGACTCCTGAAACATTTTGATATCCAATGGACTGTCTTCCACTAATAAGATATCAAGCGGTTTTGGTCTTTTTTTTTGTCTCATTTCTATCAACTCATCCCTGTTTTGCACCATTTAAAGTAAAATAGAACGTAGTCCCGTGGCCAACAGCTGAATCCAGCCATATTTTGCCACCGTGCCGTTCTACAATCCTCTTACAGGATGCAAGTCCGATGCCAGTCCCTGGATATTCATCCCGGTCATGCAGACGCTTAAAGACCACAAAAATTCTGTCAAAATATTTGGGATCAATACCAATGCCATTGTCCTTTACCGAAAATTTCCAGTTTTCCCCTTCTAAGATTGCACCAATATGAATCTTAGGAAGCTCGGTTCCATGAAATTTTAAGGCGTTGGCAATTAG
Source organism: uncultured Polynucleobacter sp. (assembly GCA_964624705.1). Classification (GTDB taxonomy): domain Bacteria; phylum Bdellovibrionota_B; class Oligoflexia; order Oligoflexales; family RGVZ01; genus CAMDKS01. The sequence continues at coordinate 15,772 of CAZUYQ010000010.1, read as the reverse complement.
GTTTTGAAACAGCTGGCTAATTTGCCATTCATCAACAGGCAACGTTGGAAGGGAATCGTAAGATAATACTGCGTTAGACTCGAATATAGCCAGTCGAAGATTGTCCAAAACACCTGATAAGACTTTGTTTAAGTTCGTTGCCGATGGTTCTTTTGCTTTAGTTGAGACCCGTGAGTAGGTGAGGAGATCGTTTATAAGCTCTTCCATCCGTTTTGCGCCATCTATAGCAAAATCAATAAATTCCTGCGCCGATGCGTCCAATTTATCAGCATAGCGCCGACGCAAAAGTTGACAAGACCCGGCAATAGATCTTAGCGGCTCCTGCAGATCATGGGAGGCGATGTACGCGAATTCTCCTAAATCTTTATTAGAGCGCTCAAGTTCGAGGTTGGCTTGTTTGAGTTCATTATCAATTCTCTTACGATCGGTGATGTTTCTAATAATACTAATCACGAGCGGCCCGTCTGTAGAGTTCATCGGACTTAAACTGATCTCGACCGGGAACTCATCACCATTTTTCTTCAAAGCATAGAGTTCTCTGCCAGTTCCCATGGGTCGAAGTTGTGGTGCTGAGCAGTACTCATCTCGCAGCGCCACATGGCTCTCTCGATATCTCTCGGGCATGAGAATCTCAAGCTTACGTCCAATTAATTCTTCGGTAGCATAGCCAAACTGTCTTTGCGTCTCACTATTCACAAGTACAATGTTACCCTTGCTATCAACGATCAAAATTGGATCTGGCGCAACGTCAAATAGTTTTCTAAATAACTCATTTTTAAGTTCGGACGATTCCATTTAAATCTTTACCTTCTTTAGAGTGAGTTTAGCTGTTGCTCCCCGACCCGGCCCTTCTGATTCTAGTGTCAAACTTGCTCCCATCTTCGCCGCTAAATGGGACGATAACCAGAGTCCAAGGCCCGTGCCGCCCCGCATTTGCTTGGTAGATGCAAAGGGTTGAAAACTTTTTCGTGTGTCACGGGCGGGAAAGCCTGCGCCGTTATCGATAACTTTCAGTTCCACAAAAGCATCGTCAATCGACGAACATTGAATGGTGATTTTACCACTGCCGTCCGTCCTGCTTTCGTCGATAGCATCACGAGCATTGAGAATAAGATTGATGAGTATCTGTTGCAGAAATGTTTCACTTCCAATGACGCTATCACATGCTCCTGCATCGAAAGAGAGATCGATATGGCCCTTTAATAGGGGTCTCGTCAACGATGCAATTTGACTAATCAGAGACTCTAATACAATCGCGCCAAGCGGTGTTTCGCTATTGCCGACGATACCGCCGATCATCTTCGTTACATTTGCTAACATCGTCGAGGATTGCTGCAACATTTTGAAGGCTTGTTGACAGGTATCGGAAGTTGCGACTTTTGAAGGATGAAGCTCCCGCGCTAATATGCCCGTCATAAACTGAATGATCTGAGTTACATTCTTAATTTCATGATTGCTGGCAGCAAAAAGTCTTCCCGCCGAAGCGAGGTTTTCGCTCGATTCAAGGCTCGTGCGCAGGTTTTTGATATGATTGAAGCGTTCAATAGCTTGTGTCACTCTGATCACTAGTTCTTGAGGATCTAGAGCGCGGAGTAGATAGTCGACGGCTCCTAGTGAGAGTCCCAGGATACGATTCTCGCTCTCAGGTAACTGCGAGGTAATGAGTAAAATGGGAATATCTTTGATTGTGTTGTTTTCCGCCTTCATCCATTTTACAAGGTCAAAGCCTGAAAGGCCTGGCATCTGAATATCGCTAAGAACTAGATCAATCTTATGCGAGTGCTTTGTTAAAGTTTCCTGCGCTGTTTCAACGTTTGACGCCGAATAGATCATGAATCCATTATCTTCAAATGTTGCGCCTAAAATTCGCAAATTAGAGCGATTGTCATCCACGATAAGGACACTGTACTGATGCCTTTGCATGCTGCCCCCTATTCGGTTGTTTCCAGTAAACCAAATTTCTCAAGACGATATCGTAGAGCGTGCCGTGAAATACCAAGCATAAGACAGGCTTTTGATTGGTTGTACCGAGATTTTTCGAGTGCTTGTATGACAAAGCTCTTCTCGACGTCTTCGAGAATTAATCCCGTTTCTGGCAGCGCAAATTGGGTGCGGGGCTGACTGGCTAATTCACTTGTTTCCGATGGTTTTTTCTGTCTCTCGACCGGCGGTAACAACTGTGGCAAAGGCAGTGCTGGTGATATAATGGTGGCATCAGAAAGTTCGAGATCTTCAGGCTCGATCACAGTAGGTTCATTGAAGACAAGGCACCGTTGCAGAACATTTTTGAGTTCTCGCACGTTCCCTCGCCACGAGTGCTCTCGAAGCAGTGAGATGGCTGCCTCGGATATTCCTGGTTTTTGAATTTCCAAGGCAACACAGATCTTCTCAAGAAGGTAGTTTGCGAGGGCTGGAATATCTTCTTTTCGGTCTCTTAACGGTGGAACAAAGATAGAAATAGCGTTGATTCGGTAATAGAGATCTTGTCGAAATCCGCCCTGAACAATTTCTTCCTCTAGACGACGGTTCGTGGCAGCGATAATGCGACCGGTAAATTCAATATCTTTCGTTCCACCAAGGCGTTTAAAACGTCTGTATTCGATAATGCGTAAAAGCTTCGCCTGTACCTTGAGTGGCATTTCGCCGATCTCATCCAGGAAGACGCTGCCGCCTCGAGAAATCTCAAACAGTCCAATTTTTCGTTCTTTTGCATCCGTGAAAGCACCTTTCTCGTAGCCAAACAGCTCACTTTCGAGAAGATTCTCAGGAATGCTTGCGCAGTTAATTTCAACGAAGGGTTCATTAGCTGCTTTCGACCACTCATGAACGGCACGTGCCGCGAGCTCTTTTCCTGAGCCGCTTTCGCCATATATTAAAACTGTGTCTGCTTTGCTCTTTGCGATACGCTCTAGTTTTCTTCTTAGCCGCTGCATAGGATTTGAGTCACCAATGATGGTAAACGGCTCTGCAGCCTTTTCTCGCCCTTCGAGCTGTTTAACGCGTCTGCGAAGATGCCCTACCTCGGCAGCTCTCCTGATCGCAGCTATCAGATCCTTCATGTCGAACGGTTTTTGGAGATAATCAAAGGCATCATGTCTTAACGCAGTGATTGCAGATTCTACTGCTCCGTGCGCCGTGATCATGATGACGGGCATCAGAGGTTTATCCTTGCGCCATTTTTTCAGCAGTTCGAGACCGTTGCCATCAGGTAAATTAATATCGCTGATCGCGATATCTGCTCCCCATGAGGGAAATCGATCGAGCGCTTGTTTAATAGAAGCAGCACGCCGAACTTCAGCTCCAAGTGCAACAAGTTCGGTCTCAATACCCCAGGCGACGAAGTCATCATCGTCAACTAAGAAGACTTTGAGATCATTAAATCGGATATGGTCATTCTGCTGAGACATGTAAACTCCAAAAAATTTCAGAAATCGCCTAAAAGTTTAGTAAACATTTAGCACGATTTATGTGCTATATCCTAATGCATTCCTAATCCTGAAGGGCCTATTGAGAATAGTGTTCCCGGCATCATTGTGAAAAATTGACCAGCTCCATTGCTTATAATTGGGCTTTTTGGAGGATCTTGCTCAATGAGGGGTTAAAAAACAGTGGTACATATATTGCTTAAGGAAAATTGCGAATGCCTTAAGATCGGAGAACCTATGCAATTTAAAGAATCAAAAAGATCTATTTTAGTAGCTGTCAAATTTGACAAACATGCTCCCCAACTTATTCGGTGGGGTGTCGACCTTGCACGCCGTACCGGGATGAACTTAGAGCTTATAACAGTCACAGAAATGCACCCAGTTTATTTTGCGCCATATGGCATTGAAATACTTAGTGATTTCGTCATTGCCCTAGAGGGCGAAGCGATGCGATCTGCTCAGAGTCAACTCAGAAAGCTAGCGGACGATTTTGCCGGTGACCTCAGGCCTGAGATACATGTCCTTCAGGGGTATGCGCCGAAAAAAATTATGGAGCAGGGCATCCGCTCGAACGCTGCTTTGATTTTGGTGGGAACGACTGCTGGCAGCCATAAATTTATACCGCAAGGATTTTCGACGGCCCTAAGTCTATTAGCGGAAGCATCGGTCCCAGTCCTCGTTATTCCATCAGGAGTGGGCATTAATCTTGAGGAAAAGACGAGAAACAAAATTATTTTTGCGGATGATTTAAGTTCAAGGACCGAGTCGGCGGTCGCCGTAAGTCTCAATTTTGCGGCCGGCCTGGGGCAAAGTGATTTTTACCATGTTCATATCGAAGCATTTACATCGGAAGTTTTGAAGCCTTTTATGATGTCAGCTGCTTCCCGTGAAGTTGGCATTACAATGGACGAGCTGCAAACACAAGTGACGAATTTATTAGAGCAAAAACTTCAAACACGGTCAAAGGGCGCTATCAAACAATTGGAAGAAAGCGGTGGGAAATATATTCCCGTTCTTAAATCTGGCGAGACTCGCTCGGCACTTGCCGAACTTGTAAAAACACTACGCCCAGCGATGCTTATTTTTGGCAGACATCGAACATTTCATCTTAGGTCATTTGTTATAGGTCGACTGCCTTTTTACTCGATGATCGAGTTTGACGTTCCCTTGATGGTTATTCCTGAGGAGCAGCATTAAACATTTACTTCGACGGCTTGTCTTTGAGGTCGGCAAGCCTTAATTTTTCCATAGAGTCGTAAATTTTTTCGATTTTTAACATGACCTCGTCCATTTTTTTATCGTCGGCACTTGACTCCTTCTTGATTCCTTTGATCTCTCGTTCGATAAGGGAGATATCGGGTGCCAACAGAGCGCCAACGAGCAAAGCCATATATGACCACAGAAATAGCGTTCCGCCGATCATCATAACAATACCAAGTAATTTTCCTAAATTGGTTACGGGAATAAGATCGCCGTAACCGATGGTGGTGACCAGTCCGACCGCCCAACTTATACTATCGAGCATACTGAAGTTTTTTGGGTGGTAGTCTTTTTCCAGAAAATAAAGCGAAGTCGCACCAAAAATCACAAAACCATTTCCTAAGAAGGTAACAACCCAGAACGCTTGCATCCGTAATAACGGTGCTAAGCGTGATCCGACGATTTTAAAAATATTTCGGTTTTCTTGTTTTTGCATGCAGTGCTCATTTACTAGGGCTTATAAGGGCGTAATTTCAGTTTTGCAACATCTTTGAGCCACTGCCAAAGGACGGTTGCTTCGTGTTCTTGAATATCGGATTGGGGCGGCATAATCGTTCCCAAACGAAACGCCTCGGCCTTTTCATATTTAACATGAAGGAAAAGTGATGCAACAGGGCGTTTCTCATAGGCAGGTATTGGCCCTGCATAGTCCCAACCCAGGTCTGCACCGACACGCTGTGCTCCATGACAGTACTGACAGCGATTTTTGAAAACTTGAAAACCTTCGGCGACCTGAGGGGACTTTCCGATATCGAACTGTGCGTAGTAAGCATTCTTATCTGCGAATTCGATGCCGACAAGCGAATTCACATGATGCCATGGCGTAAAAGGTTTTGGCGTCATATTTTGTCCAGCTAGGCGGAATGAATATGGATTAGACACGACCATTTTATTGCCGCAAAAACGAATCGGACGAGGGTCGCGCCATGTATCGTTTGGACGTTCTACGATCGGGAATTCTGTTATCCATTTTCCATCGTGCTTGATGGCAGTGGCCAAGAATATTTTTCCTTTGAAATCCGCAATGTCATCCAATGATAACGGTATGATCATTTTGTTTTGGAAGTGCAAAAGTACCAGATTACTTTTAAATTTATGTTTGTAACTTGAGATAAGTTCTTCAAGTGATATAGCTTTAAATAATTTTTCACCAGTATATTGCGTATCAGAAAGGCGCTTTACTTGAGTTTGTAGACTATTTGTGAGCAGTGAAACTTCATGTTGTGGTAAATTTTCCGCAGAACTACTGTAATCTCCTGGTGCCCGCGTCCACATCTTAATAGTGTTGCACTCGGCTCCCGCAGCAATACTTGAAAGACTCATGGCGGCGAAAATTTCAAGAACCGCAAATAAAATCATTCGAAGATTCATTGGGAGCTCCGACTTAAAATAGGGTTATTTCTTGAGACGTGTTGAGAAAATTTCGGACAAAGTGCGGAGCGCGTCGACATATGTAAAAATACCGACGATAGTACCGTTTTCTTGTGCGACCACTGCAGAGCCAATTTTTTCTTCTGCCATTTTGCCACAAGCTTCATCAAGCAACGTCTCAGGTCGGACAACGAATGGTTTCAATTTCATGGCGTCACTCACATGGGATTGTCGCAGGTTTATATCCTTCAAGGACGAAATTAAATTGATATCGCCATCAGATAAGATACCAACAAGTTCTTTACCTGCAACAACAGGCAGGTGTCTGACGTTCAAGTCTTGCATAATCTTTTTTGCTTCGCTAATGGACTGATGCGGCTCAATGGTTTGCGGCATTGCTGTCATATATTTACTGATGTGGGGGATGCCTTT
>CAZUYQ010000010.1:4297-9274 GCA_964624705.1 uncultured Polynucleobacter sp. | reverse complement strand
AAACTCCTATCTTGAAAATCGACGAATAGAATTATGACCTAGGCAACATCTTTCAAAAAATGCGCCATGGGTGGAACTGCTTGATAAAATTAGGAAAAATAAATTTTTTGCTGATGTATCTTGGTGAAAAAGACGCTTTAACGATAAAAGCCATCATTCAGCGTCTTTTTATACAGCCTACGATCAAGGCTATTGACTACAGCTTGGGTAAGTAATGGAACTAGTTGGAGTGCTGATGAGTTGGGTGTTGGTCCCAAGACCGCGACCCACTCCAATGGGCCAGCTGTTCGAGCCGCCAGATTGACTTAATGCGAGCGTATTACTGCCGCCCTCGAAGAAGAATTGTATGTCTCCTTTCGAAAACGATGTGAGTGCACCAGTAGGTCCTGTTCCTGTAGCAGGTGATTGTGCAATAACTGCATGAAGTGTGACGTTCTGCGTTTTTGTGACGGCACTAGGATCGATAGCAACCACGTCGCCTAATCGATAATTCTTACTTGTGCCATTTGTGTCAAAAATCTCGAAGTAGAGATCGGAGACAGCTCCGGAACTCTTATATCCCTGCGCCACTCCGCTTTCACAGCGTTGTTGATAGAAGGTATTTGCCGGTAATGCCGAAGTCCAATTCGCGGAAAACTGGGCGTTGCCGTAAAAGTTTCGTGAACTCGCGTCGTAAGCTTTATAGCGGAAGAGAAGACCGTTAGGGATTTTATACCCAATCGCAGTTACCGTGGCGGCAGGACAGGAGGCGGAGACACCAATAGAATTGTATACCGTCGCTGTGAGGGTGCGAACGTCTTTATACGCGGTGCCGGTGACTGTCTGGCTATTGATATTGAGCGGAATGGCGACGTCAGTAAGAAATGGCGACGAAGATACATTGACTCCATTAATGACAGCTCTAGAAATATTTGTTCCTTGAGCTGTGAGTCGGACTATGGGAGCCGCGGCATAGGTTCCAAGGAGTACCTGGCTTTTGTCGACGCTTAACGTGGAACATGTAGGAGATGGGACAACGTTGACGGTCGCGCTTGGACAGGTGACGGTCGACGTTCCATCTTGGTTGGTAGCGGTTGCCGAGAATGTTTGAGTACCGGCAGTGGCCTGGACGGTCACGCTGCGTGATAGACTCGTAAATGACGAAGCAGCATTAGTGGTACTGCCAGCGATATTCGCTGAATAGATATTGGCACCGCTTGCTGTCAAAGTAACTAAATCACCCGGGCTTACAGCAGATGGACTAGCCACAAGCGATGAACACGTCGCTAGCGGTGCAGAAACCGCCACAGAAACTGATGGGCAGTAAGCAATAACTCCGTCAGAATTTTTGACGTAGGCGTTATAAGCTTGGGTTCCTGAAGTATTTGGGGCGTATACTAATTGTGAGCGAATCGTAGTCGAGGAGCCGGTCACCACTGCATTATTAATATATGCGCTACTGATATTAGTTCCTTGGATCGTTAGTGTCATTTGATCATTGTATTTTGCCTGAGTTTTACTGGAGGTAAACGAACTGCATGTTGCCGCAGGAGCAGGGGGTGGTGTGACCGCCACAGTGACTTGGCAAGTGGCAGTGATACCAGTCTGAGTTGCAGTGCTAGGACCGCGAACGGTAGCGATCATTGTTTGTGACCCGCTTGATGTCTGAGCGGTGACACTAGTTGTCCATGGTGCACTCGTATAGACAGATGATGCGCCAGGGAGAGTCGCAGAAACAATCGAGACGCTTGGAGTTTCATTCGTCAAAGTAAGAGCGATGGGAGTGCCAGCTTCTACAGAGGACGCAGCAGCCGTTAACCTACATTTCGGTGCAGGTGGCGCATTGTTTACGTTGACTGTCGCGGAACAGCTTCTGACCGTGACGCCGTCTTGACTGGTAACGGTTCCGGTATAACTTTGACTTGTCGTTGGCGAGACTGTTTTATTGCCGCCGTTCGTGCTGATGGCAGCGCCATCGAAGGTCGCGCTCTTTGCATTGCCGTATACTGTCATCGTAAGTGTAGTGCTATGACCAGCATCAATTGAACTTGTCGATGGCGTGATGGAACAACTTGCAGGTGGGTTGACCGATACCGATGCGGTACAGGATGTGCTGCCAGCAGCATTGGTGACGGTTCCCGTGAATGTTTGACTGGAAAGAAGTTGAGCTGTCGTTTTGGTGCCGCCGGTGACTTTATCAACCGCAGTCCCGTCGAGGATCGCAGTAGTGGCGGAGCCAGAAACTGTCATAACTAGATTGGCCGTCTTATTGTACTCAATAATTTGCGATGCAGGAGAAATAGAACATGTTGGTAGCGAAGGTGGGGGCGCCGAAAACGAAGCGTAGACATTCTTTGCATTCGCCATAGTAATAGTACATGTCAGCGAGCTCCCACATATTGTGTCGCCATTCCATGAATTGAAGGTCGAGCCTCCTTGCGGTTGTGCTGTTAGCGTGACCGTAGCACCGGAGTTATAAGTTGCCGAAGTTTGTTGGCAGACTGCATCGCAATTAATTTTACTGTCGTCAGAAGTAACGCTGCCAGTCCCCGTTCCTGATTTGCCGACGGTTAGAAGATACTGAGATGGCGGTGGTGGTAAAACCTCGACGTGAGCGCTACATGAGGTGAGTCCACCTTGTCCGATCACGGTGGCTTGATAGTCCTGTGAACTTGCAGGTTGGACATCCTTGTATCCACCTGAGTAGGAGATGGAAGTTCCATCCAGCACGGCGGAATAAACTCCCGTTCCGCTGTAGGTTAGGGATAAACGAGCTGGAGTACCTGCATTGATAGTTTGCGTCGCAGGAGAAAGAATACAGGTTGGCGCAGCAGGCGTCGGCGAATTGTTTACGGAAATCGTAACTGAGCAGTTGCCGCTTCCGCCTGGTCCGTTAACCGAGCCTGTATAAATCTGGGTTGTAGTGGGTGTTACCGAGATTTTCGAACCACTTGCCGCTACCGATGTTGTACCAATGCTTGCGTCTCTGACTTCGTTTTGCCAATTCATTGTTATATCGACTGAAGCGCCAAGGGTAATTGACGTCGAGCTTGCAACGAGAGAACAAGTGGGGGCAGGTTTCTTTACATCAATATCAATCGCACATTTCGCCGTGCCAGAGGCACCTGTTACGGTTGCTTCATACCTTTGGGAGCTCGTGGGTTGGACAGTCATCTTACCACCATCAGCGATGCTCGAGTTATTGAGCGTTGCAGATGTGACATCGCCGACAGTTTTGATCGTCAAAATCACAGAGTTACCTGGATTGATCGATACCTTATTTGCACTTAGTTGACAGCCGATAGCGTTGATCGGTGTTTCTTGGACTGAAATGCTAGTTTGACATGAGGTTTTATTACTTCCGCTCTCGAGTTCCATGATAAATGTTTTGCTCTCGTTCACGGTAAAATGAACTGAACCCGCGTTTAGATCGCTGATATCTTGGCCATCTAGTCTTGCACGTGTAGCTGCGCCTAAAATAGTGTAACTAATATCGATGCCCCCGCCCTTGGCGACCTGCATGCTGCTAGAAGAGAGAGTGCAGGACAACGCTGTTGATCCCGCATTGAAAACTTTATTTGTTCGGCTTGCAGCTGTTTGCGGTGCGGATTGGAAGCTCGTTTTTCCGCAGGCGGTGACGAATATAATGCTTAGTAGAAAAGCAAATGAACTTTTCATGAAAATAATGGCCGATTTAGTGTTTTTCATAGAACCCTCTCGAGTCGATGATGCGTTGTTTCCATGATCGGCAGAAGTTGAAGAAAATGAAGGAAAATGGGAACTACGTGAATATCTATTTAAATATTAGCTACTTAGATTTTGAGCTTTGGGTGAATTACAAAAAGGCTGGGAGCATTATTTCAAGTTTAAGTAAAACGACTCCGTCGCTTTGCCTTTACGTTTTGGGGCGGCTGCGATATCTCGGATCGCCGCTCGAAGCCATATATGCATGGGGTCTGCTTGGAAACGTTCATGCCAAATTTGAACAACATTAATGGGCGGCAATTCAATTGGTGGTTCGAATGTTTCAAGCGGCAAGGATGTGACAAATCTTTCTACTAGTCTTGCTGGTGCGGTAAGAATCAAATCCGATGAAGCTACCAGGGGGCCGCTCGATAAAAAGCTACAGACACTCGCAGCAACATGTCGCCTGTATCCCGCTTTTCGCAAAGATACGTCGACCGCCCCTTCAAGATCACCCTGCGGAGAAACGATTACATGTCCAAGATTGCAGAATGTCTCTAGGGTTAGTTTCTTTTTCTTGATCTTTGGATGGCCTTTTCGCACAACCGTCACAAATTTATCAGTGAGAATTGTTTGTCGCATAAATCCGCTTGGAAGTTCACCGAAAAATCCAGCGATCGCTAATTGTACTTCGCCACTGCGGAGCGCTCCTTCTTGCAGCTGTGCTCCGGTCATAAGAGTCACAAAAGTTAGACCCGGGGCTTCATTTGCAAGTTTGCCGACAAGATCCACCCAGACTACTTGTTCGAAGTAGTCGGTCGTGGCAATCCGAACTACACCGGTTGCAGATGCTGGTGAAAATGCCTTCGGCCCCTCATAGAGCGCCTCGAGACGAGCCAATGCTTCTAATAGTGGCTGCTCGAGTGAGGCCGCCTTGGCGGTCGGAAGCATACCTTGTGGTGAGCGTACAAACATGGGATCGTCGAATTCATCACGCAGCCGCGCGAGCGCGCGCGAGATCGCGGGTTGGGTTACGCGGAGCTTTTGTGCGACGCGTGAGACGTTCCCGTCTGCTAGCAAAAGCGCAAAAACTCTCAGTAAGTTGAGGTCTTTGGAATCGATATGATTTTTGTTTATGATTTTATTCGCCATGATGAAAAATTATCATATCTAAGTTGGCCTGCCAAGTAAACAGATACGTGTGAGTTTTGGCTAAGTGTCAAACTAATTTTGCCAACCCTCGACAATACCACCTTGCGCCTTGACCTGCTTAAAAAAGCTAGTCGCACCATTGCTATAGGGATTTATGGCTTG
>CAZUYQ010000010.1:0-4287 GCA_964624705.1 uncultured Polynucleobacter sp. | reverse complement strand
ACTGGACTCCATCAGGACCTGACGATACAGTACCACCGCCACGGTTAATGCCAACAATTTTGCCAGAGGTTCCATAAATAGGAGCACCGGAATCACCTGGAGCAGAAGAGACAGCGTTGCTTTTTTCAGAACTTAGTTTAGGGCCGTTGTAGCCAAAAGTATTTCCAGTTGAGTTAAAAAGAGTACCAATTTCTCCATAACGCAGTTTACCATATTGATCAGCTCCGTCTGCGCCATTAGTGTCGACGCCATAACCAGCAATACTTAGTTTTTCCTTTTCTAAGTCATATCCTTTCGGAGCAAATTCAGCACTGCCATGCGGCAAATTTTTTGTCCCGTCAGGAAACCGCCACATCGCAAGATCGCGACTAGCATCTTTGTCGGCACCGACATTGATGTATTTTTGTGTTTGTGGCGAAACAGTTTGAACAGTATTCCCTTGATAATCGACAATTTTTGCACTTTGCATAGTAAATCCAGTGGGAGGAGACATCACATGTCCATTTGTAATAAAAGTTGTCCCGCCTTTATCCGTAAAGGAACCTGTACCTTCACGCATGATTGTCTTACCAGCGTCATTCTTATAAATGGTTTGAATACCGTATGCTCCGGGCGCATGCTGCTGAGCATCTTCCTTGGATTTTACTTCTATGCCATTAACAACTCTAAGGCTGGAACTTGCCGCACCTTTTGGTTTGCATGCAATGATCAGCAAACAATGAAAAAACGCCAAAATCAAAAAAATATCGCGGTTTACGAGATTATTGCGTAAATGAAGCATTCCATCGTCCTTTTTAAAGTTTTATCTTTATCGGCAAGTAACCCCTGCAACATTAATTAAATTTAGATGCCTCAATTATTGCTGGGAAATAGGCGATTGATTGGCCTTTTAGAATGCTAAATTGTGTCGTTCGACGCGAATTTTTTTCTGCTTTGGTGCTGTTCCAGTCGTGACAATTTCACACAACAACCTGAAGTCACAGATTAACAATAGACATCGTTTAATAAGTAAATAAACCTAATAAATACTGTTATTTATCCGATAAAATTATTTCATAAATAATTATAGGAGAATTTTATGACTTATATAAAGGCGATCACGTTGACAGCATTTATAGGATTAATTAATTTCGCCATGCTTACGTCATGCAAATTGTCTAAAAAATCGAGTGGATCAGTCAAAGCAGAAAGTAACGGGCAGACCTCGGAAGCCCTGCCTGTCGAATACACGGGAACGTTTCGAATCTCAGACACAATCGAAGATTCAAAAGAGGTTCAGTCGACCGTCATGCGTTTTACACTAACATTTGACTTCAATAATGCAAACTCAGGAACATTTATCGCGGAACCAACTCAAGAAAATGGATTAAAAATAAATAAAACAAATTTAATCCAGCTGGAAAGAAAAACGGTTCGAGGATCGGGACTATTTTTTCGGATGTCCAATTTCCAGAATAAACCGAATGGCGAGCAGCTCTTAGCAATAAATTTTGAAAAATCTCCTTTTGATAGGATTACGAGTCTAGTGTTCGGAAACCGAAACGCTACGGAGATAGAACACAATGATGCGGTCAAGGACGCAAAGAAATCCGACTTTTTTAAAAAGACGAGCCCAAGTCAAAACACTGTGAATACGGAGATAAAAATTGCGACTGGCCTTTTTTTAACTCAAAACGACCGGGCAAAAGGCAGCGTAACTTCGGCTGCCGTGCTTTTTAACGATAAAAATAATACAGGAAAATTAATTGTTTTAGATAAGGAGTCTGGACCCCTGCAAAAAGTGAGCGCCAACCCACTTAACGGTGAGTCATCAAAATGCATTTGCACATTACTAGCTGACTCCAATGATAAACTCTCAGTAAGTTGAGGTCTTTGGAATCGATATGATTTTTGCTTATGATTTTATTTGCCATCATGCAAAATTATCATATCTCAAATGGCTTGACAAGCTGGTTTCTATGTCCCTAAACACTCACGAGCGTGCTGTTATTTAAGACCTAGAAAGGTAGACGGCGGTACGCCAAATTTTAACTTAAACGCTTTTGAAAACGCAGTGAAGTCACTGTATCCGATCAACAGGCCCACATCACCCACAGTCTGCTGGTGCAGCGTAAGGACTTTGATCAAAATTCTCACCTTTTCATCTAGTACCGACGCAACCCCGACCGGAAGTTGTAATTGGCGTCGCTTGTGTCGATCCTAGTCGGCTATTTTGATGAGGTATTGAGAGGCGGGAGGCCGAAGCATCGCCTTCTTCCTCCCGCTTTTGAACTTAGTCGTCCGTTTTTTTAACATCGACTTCGAAACTAAACTCCGTCGTATAGGGCTGTTCTTCAAGCCGTCCCTCTATGCCGCCATCTGTGCCATCCTGCACAATGATGGCACCGGAATAAAGTTGCTTGTTAGTTGCATCAAATAAAGCCAAGTCAAATTTTACAGCTCCACCCTGACGACTAGGAGTTACTTGTAATGCTAGTCCATCTCCGGCGATTCTCCTGCTTTCTTGATTCGGAACCACCATTGTTCCCTCAAGCTTCTGCTCTTTCTTACTCTGACCGTCCCGTTGCTTCGTCTGCAATTTGTACTTAAACAAAATTCCTGACACTGCAGAAACTTGATTGTCCTGATCGCTGCGCCCCTGGGTTGCCCAGAGAATAGGGGCTGCTAACAACATAAACGTAAGCGCAAACAAAATCGACCTCATCGGTTTAGGAACTAGACGCTCTTCTTTCATAACTTGAATTCTCCTTGCAATAAAAGAATTTGAAATAAAAACACCACTATATAAAGTCCGACGACAAGGCGCGCCCATTGTCGCAAGATCCAATAGCAACGTCCCATACTGTTTCGCAGGGACTTTTCTTAAAACAAGCTCGTCACACGTAAGTTCCATCTCTTCCTCAAATCGCTTCGCGAGATGAAAAACAAATGGAGAGAACGTCAAAATTACACGGACAATTACTTTCAACAGATTAAAGAGATGATCTCTATTCTGAATATGACTTTCTTCATGACGAATGACCGTTTCAAGATCTGATTCCGATCGATTTAAAAGTGTTGCCGGCAGCAATATTACAGGTTGGAAAAACCCGAAAACCGCCGGGGGAATATCCTTATCATGAACAAGAATCTTTGCATGACGATCAATAGAAAAGCGCAAGAATGTCGCTGACTCACATAGGTTACGAAGATAGAAAAACGATGAGAGTAATTGCCACAGTTGGATCGCTAGAGCGGCGAAATACACAACAACAACAGAGAGCTTTAACGCCGGCGTCCAATTAAGAATATCGCTGTGGGATTCCACAGTGCTCACCTGTGATCCCGTTTGCGATACTGTCGTTACATCACTAAAAACTGAGTTTAGAATTGAGGTTGGCGCCAAAATACTCACATAAGTCTGTATTACCGGCAGAATCAACAACAGCACAAACGAGATTTTTAAAAATAGGTAACGATCCGATGAGCTGAATTTCGCCGCCAATATACTTCGCCAAACAGAGAATAACAGGGCCGACAATAAAAACTCAGTCAATATCCACCCAAGCAACGCGTTAATCATGCAGAGACTCCAAAACTGACTTTAGCTGTTTGATGTCGTCAGCACTCAGATTCTCTTGTTTCAGCAGATTGATTGCGAGGTCTGCAGGTCGTCCACCGAACAAACTATCAATCGCCTTCCGCAGAAACGATTTCCTGTAGGAGTCTTTACTAACAGAAGGCCCATACAAAAATGCCTTGCCAGACTTTTTGTGCTTTAAGTAGCCCTTCTTTTCAAGGGCCCGAACTGCCGTTAAAAGCGACGTATAAGCCGGTTTAGGCTCACGGGGAAATCGTTCAAGGATATCCGCTACTGCAAGAGGTGATGCCTCCCAGACGATCTGCATGATAGAAAGTTCGTGCTCGGTCAAACCCGGTCCTGATGGTCGCATATTCTCTCCTACTAGTTAACTAATATTAGCATAACCGCTGAAAGATTAATTTGCAACTAGTTAACTAAAAGAACAGAAATCGGACACTAGTCAAGGCTTTCATTGAATTTTCGATAACGTCATTTTTGGGAGCGTACGAACTTGGGATGGGTGGATTGTTGCTAAGTCAAAGTAAGCATTTGACCAACGCGGTATCGTCGAACACGAGGTATGGTCTCATACGACACGGTCGATGGCGGGAGGACTGGCCCATAAGCACTTAAGACCGCTCTAGATTTTCTTGTTCGACACTGACGCAGCCTAATCTTACGACAGCCGTGCGTTGACAAGCGCCGCGACTGTTTCTTTGTAGTTC
>CAZUYQ010000009.1:44940-71338 GCA_964624705.1 uncultured Polynucleobacter sp. | reverse complement strand
AAATACTTGTAGTTGAAGATGAAATGCACATTCTAAGGCTAACACGCTTAGTCTTGGAAAAAGGCGGTCATGAAGTTATTTGTGCCGCAAGTGGAGAAGAGGCGTTGAAAGCTATTGAAGCTGCACCGGAGGTTCCGGACCTGATTTTGCTTGATATTATGATGACAGGCGTCGATGGCCTACAAGTTCTACGAACATTAAAACAAACTCCGCGCACGAGTAAAGTGCCCGTTATTATGCTCACCGCTATTGCTCAAGAAGCAGTCGTTCTTAAAGGTGTTCAGCTCGGAGCGAAAGACTATATTCGAAAACCCTTTCATCCAACAGATCTCCTAGATAGAATCAATCGCCAGCTGACACCGTTGCCAAAGGCCGAAGGATTGTAGTTTGAGCCCATTAGGAGCATTGATTTATTATGGATATTTTTGACTTCGCTGGTCGACTCGGCACAGCGTGTCTTCGTTGCATCCCAGCTGAAACTGCTCACGACATCGGGATGTTTTTTCTATCAAAGGGCGGCGTCAATATACTGCCGGACCCCGTTCTGTTAAATCACCAGATAAAGATGACGACCGAGATTCCTGGAGTTGGCTTATTGCGTCACCCCATAGGATTGGCCGCAGGATTTGACAAGAATGCGCGTTGTCCGCATTCATTCCAAAAAATGGGATTTTCTTTTTTGGAATTAGGAACAGTCACACCACGCCCACAGCCTGGTAATCCTAAGCCGCGACTATTTAGAGATTCAGGGCAACGTGCCATTGTCAATCGCATGGGCTTTAATAGCGACGGCGGTGAACGGGTTGCCGCTCGCCTCCGCTCCCATCAATGGAGCCTGGCAAACATTCCGCTCGGTATCAATCTCGGAAAGAACAAAGATACGCCCAGTCAAAGGGCCGTCGACGACTATGTCAACGGTATTGAGCGATTTCAAAGCCTCGCCCATTATTTCGTAATAAATATTTCATCGCCAAATACTCCTGGCCTGCGCGATCTCGCAACCCCCACATTTATTGAAAATCTTGCTGTAGCGATCGGCAACGAACGAAAAAGGGCCTGGATTAAGCTTGATCCAGATATGGACAGGCGTTCGTTTCAGGAATTGATCTTGACCATCAAAGCTCAGGAATTCTCAGGTGTTATTTTGTCTAACACTCATCGTGTTGAATATCCGCAAGCGGGCGGACAGAGTGGTCACCCACTTCTATCACCTTCAAACTCTATGCTCGAAAGAGCTTGGGAGGTCCATCAAGGTAGCCTTCCTATGATAGCTTCGGGTGGAGTTTTAAGTGGAATCGACGCTTTTCACAAAATTGCTCGCGGAGCTTGCGCAATTCAAATTTATACGGCATTGGTATACCGCGGTCCGGGTGCAGTCGCACGGATTCATGAAGAACTTGCTCTCGAATTAAAGCTAAGAAACATCGCGAATCTTCAGGATGCTATCGGCTGTTGGTATAAGGAATAAGACATGGATATTGTTAGACGTATTAGAGAAAATATCCACGACACCATCAATATTTCGATGCTCGAAGATTTGGTCATTGCCCATCCGTTCGTACAGCGGCTTCGCCGCATAAAACAGCTCGCGTTCCTTCAATACGTTTTTCCAGGGGCAAGTCATTCGAGATTTGAGCATTCGCTAGGCGTGATGCACCTTGCAGGGATTGCTTGGCAAAAACTTGCAGAGAATCAGCGAGCTCTTGCAACGACCACACGCAAGTATCCCGATTTTGATCAACTTGAAAAGAACCGGGGTGTCGATAAGTCACACGGAAGGCTCAGCCCGACTTTTGATATAATCAATCAAGTTTTTGAAGATCCGTATCCACAACAAGCTTTGCGTCTAGCTGCGTTAATGCATGATATCGGTCATTCTCCTTACTCTCACAGTGGAGAAGGATTTATGCCTACCTGGCGCGAGATGCAAAATTATCGTCATCATTACCCCAAGTATGTTGCCGATTTTATCGACTATATGGCGAATGATTTACAGAAACGCGGCAAAAACATTGAAGTGATGCGAGTACGTCACGAAATTTACACCTTGCTTCTTATTGACAAGGTTTTAACAGATATCTATCAGCAAAACCCCAAATGGTCTGGCTTGAGAATCGAAGCGCAGGATATTGCCTCTATTATTGCTCCCGAAATCCCGCCATGTCCTGGTTCACCTCTTCATAAATTTGGGGTTCAGCATCTTTGCCACGAACTCGTTTCGGGCGAGCTCGATGTCGATCGAATGGATTATCTTCTAAGAGATAGCCGCGAGTGTGGCGTCGTTTATGGGATTTTTGACGAAAGTCGGATTTTAAACAGTCTTGCTGTTTACTGGGACGATCGATCAAACAGTCTCCATCTTGCGATTCAATTTTCTGGACTCGCAGCCTTTGAAGATTATCTCCGCGCCCGGCACTCGATGTATCTGCAGTTATATTTTCACAAAACATCGGTCGCCGCAGAAGCAATGATTAAACGAGTGACAAAATCAATTCCTGACTGGACTCTACCTTTAGATGTCGAAGAATATGCGACGATCGATGAAAATAATTTCTCGACGGTCCTAGGTGAAGCCGCAAAAACAAGGATTAAAGACCCGGCGAAACTTAAGGATTTTGGCCATCTCGTTAGAGACCTTATGTACGATCGTAACCTTTGGAAACGTGTTTTTGAAGTTGCCTCAAACACCGGGCCATCGACCAAAATCGAAAGTATTGACGAAGCTGCAACCGTTATTGCTAGTTTGGGAGTCCAATTTGAAAAAGTCTCATCCAGCAATTCCCTAACAAGATTTCGCCCACGCGATAGCAACGAAGCTAGTCACCACACCATGCGTCTGATTAAGAAAGACGATTTTCAGTTCCCACGAGTGATACCCATTGAAGATCAGCTAAGTCTAGTCGATGCAAATGCTCAGGTACATATTACCCGTATTTACGTCGAAAGCGGCAAGGATCCCAAAACGGGTCGATCGATTCCAGATCTTGTGAAAGATGAATTACAAAAACTCGTTCGACGGACGTGAAGCTCCGTCGTCCTTCGGCTTGCCTCAGGATGATGTCTTCGTTTTATACATCATTAGGAACTTCACGCACTCACGGGCACTTGCTTCGTTATAACCAAATCGTCGTTGCAGTTCAGCAAGCGTCGTTTTCGCAGTTTCACGCTGCTTTTCTTTAAATTCACGCTCAAGATCAGTACCCAGTGCAAGCACAGCCTTTAAATTATCTTCGATCAATCGCGATTGTTCGCCATAATAATGTTCCTTTATACGAACGAGATGATCTGAGAAGATCACGCTTAGATCGATTACGGCCTTAGGATTGTCGATCCGGTAGCTTGCGATCCTCGCCAACAGGCTCTCGCGGAATCGACCTGCATCCCCACTCACTCCCAGGATTCCCTCAATATCTCGCATTAATTGCTCGGATGGCTCAGTATGAGTTTCGGTCTTCCGATTAAAAATCTTCTCACGCTTTACCGAGGCAACGGCATTATCAATATACCTAGCAAAAAGTTGGTCGTACTGCTTCTCCTCGACCAAAGTCATTGCAGATAGGACTTCCGATTCAAAAATATCCGCAAAATAATCGCGAACATTCTTAATGAAGAATTCTGCATCGTGGTATTTGTTTCTCGCTTCAAACTGCAGAAAATCATAGACGCTACGATCTTTTACTAAGCGCTCTAATTCGGTAAAGATCGCCATGGGAGTTATCGCATGTATCATTGGGTCTTCTGCAACGCGATACAAGAGCGCCCTGATTTCACGCGGTGACGCACCGAAGCGACCTTCATAGATTACTGAACCAATACTTTCTCCACGGATTTTACTCCGAATCTGTTTAAAGGCAGATTGTTCGGCTGGTGAATAATCGTCACCCATGGCGACATTATTATAAAGATTTGCCTTACCGAATGGGTCAAGACGGCTTAGCAGCCCTCGCAGATTAGTGTCGTAAAACTCGGAATCTGGTTGTTTAAGCCGGGTCATCACCGCCCACAAACATAGCACCTCAACAGAATGAGGAGCCACAAATTTTGATTTTTTAATCGCCTCAATATCGCGCGTATAGATCTTTTCTTCTTGGGTGCTCTCTATTAGGTAAGGCACCGTAATCAGATCAAATCGCCCTCGGAATGAACTAAAGTCAGGGCTAGTCTTAAATGCATCAAGGTGTTTTTCATTTGCTGTCGCAAAAAACACGATGTCTAGATGCTGAGTGGCAGACGGCAACCCTAAAGTAGCTCGCTCGACCGTAGTAAGAAGGTATTTAAATGCCTCAAGAGGGCGTTTCAACAGATCAGAAAACTCCAAAATTCCGCGATTCGATTCGACAATCTCACCAAAGCATTCCGTAAAGCGTATATTGTGTAAAACAGCCGGCAAATTCGCGATATTTTTGTCCATCGTTAGCTGTTTTTCTTGGGCATCCATCGACATTTGCGGCTCTACTGTGGAAATCCCGACGCGGTACTGTCGTGAATAAAAAAATCGTTCGACTTGAATATGCCTTAAGACCTTTTCGATCTCACCGTCATAGGCGGTCAGCAAGTTTTCAAAGATCATTTGATTTCGTTTTGATAGACCAGACAAAAGAAGGTGGGGAGGAATACTGACATCTTGAGGCTTTTTACCTTCTTTGGCACCAATCCATTCTCGCAGCAGCTTTTCTCGGAACGGCATTGGTAATAAATAGAGAGGATTTTCTTTGAACTCCGACTGCAGCTTACTCGCAATCTGGTTATCATCAAGGAAAGCATAACTTTCCAGGCGGACTTCGGACTCATCTCGCCTTGACGAAAAACCAATAGGCGCGGCCTCGCCTGTTATCGAACGTGGAGCAGACCCTCGGTCCACTGGAAAAATCCAGTTAAAACGATAAACGGCTCCGTCATCAGTCTCACTATACTTTTGCATGCCGTTTGAGATGGCTTCTATGGTTGAGGATTTCGCGCTACCATTTGGCCCATGTAAGAAAATAACTTTATTAGCAGTGCCCTGACGAGTAAATGCTTGGAGTGAGCGGTAGACATCCGTTTGCACCATTTCACCACCGACGATCGGCACACCTTTGTCCGTACCCAGATCAAATAATTTAAATCTGCGGATATCTTGGCCTTCGACCATTTCCGAATCAGGCCTCAATACACCAAAGTGGTCAAAACAATCGCGGAGGTATTCTGCGGCACTTCTCATCAACGGCCTAGGATTTTGGCGGACAATATCCAAAAAAGCTTCAAACGACAAAATACTTTGCCGCCGCTTAAAGATTTTCCGGACTTCTTGCGATAGTTCGCCTAACTGTTGGCCACTCTGAGAGGTCATTGGATATACCTTTTTATAAGATTTCGGACAAATTCTGGATTTGGAAATGGCTTAGGAATCAAATCAACGGCACCGGCGCTCATCGCCTCAATCATATTTGGATCGCGGTGACCATAACCTGACATCACAAGAATCGGCACATGGCTGAGTGTTTGACGAATAATTTTAATAAACTCTTCACCCGGCATCTGAGGCATAGTTAAATCGGTTAAAATGCATTTAAAGTCATGATCAAGGCAGTGAGCAATAGCCTCCTGCGGATCGAAGAACGAAATAACATTATAGTCGTTGCTCAAAAACATAGTGACAATTTCAACCAAATCCTCCTCGTCATCCAGCACCATAATGGTAGGCTTACCATTACCCACGTTCAAATCTTGTGACGCTACAGCTCCGGTTATTGGCTGAATATTTGATTCGACAACGTATTTTCGTCCGTTTGCGATGGTTTTGCCAGAAATAATATCATCCAGATAATTAAGAATCTTCTCCGGGTCACCAAAAGGCTTATAAATAATCCCCGATGCGCCCATTTGTCGCGCTCGTGCCGTATCTTTATCTGTTTGAGCATGGCCAGTAATAAGGACAACTTCTGTCGTCGGCGAAGAACTTTTCACATGTCTGACCACATCCAAACCACTGAGGTGTGGCATTTTGATGTCAGATACCACTAGATCATAGTACTTTTTATCTACTGCTGCACAGGCTTCACGTGGATCAGTATAAGTCGCAATCTCGAATCGCTCTTCCAGAAAGAGTTCCAGGAGAGTCCCGATCTCTGGCTCGTCATCAATAATCAGTAGTTTTGGCTTTTCGACCACGAAATCTCCAGTCTCAGGTTCTAATTTTTAGTCAACGAAGCCCACTGTATATCATACCTTGTAGACTTCTTTCTCCCAAGTAACGCAGGTCTGACGAGATCTGTCATAAACCCACCATAGATTGCACGCGGACGCTCCGATGTGCTAAGGTACGAGAAGAGCAAACAGGTTGCATAATTTTTGACACTTCGCCCAAAAGGAATTACCTCCTTCATGAAGAAAATTTTTGTCATTGATACAAATATCCTTTTGAACAACCCCGCAAGTATTTTCAAGTTTGATGACAACGATGTAGTCATTCCTATTTCGGTCATTGAAGAGGTCGACACCTTTAAGAAGGACCTAAGTGAGAATGGCCGCAACGCTCGCGAAGTAAGCCGCATTCTCGATCGCCTAAGAGAGAGAGGCACTCTTTCTTCCGGCATTCAATTGTTTGAAGGTCGTGAAGATTCAGGTAGCCTTTTCGTCTACCTTGGAACGAATATGGAAGTTCTCCCAGGCGTACTCAAAGACAGTACCGATAATCACATCCTAGCGATTGGTCTAACTCTTCAGAAGCAGTACAACGGTAGTCGCAACGTCATTATTATTACAAAAGATAGCAACCTTCGTATTAAGGCAGATGCTCTAGGTCTTCCTGCAGAAGATTTTGAAGCCGATAAAGTTGATATTTCTCATTTATACAAAGGCTATCAGACCATGAAGGTCAAAGCCGATGTCATAAATGACTTTTATAGCCGTCGTGAGTTAGCTATGGAGGACAAAGGTCTTTATCCAAATCAATTTGTGATCCTTGAAGATCAAGATGATGCAAATCAATTTGTTTACGGTGTATACGACGGCCAAGATCGGGTCGTCAGAATGCTTGATCCACATAGTGATGGTGTCTGGGGCATTTACCCTCGCAATATTGAGCAAACGTTCGCTCTTGAAGCATTGCTCGATGACAATATTAAACTGGTCACTCTCAGCGGCGGTGCCGGTACCGGAAAAACTCTGATGGCTATCGCAGCAGGCCTCTCAAAGACTACCGATGACGACGAGTACACAAAGCTCCTTGTTGCTCGTCCCATCTTCCCTCTCGGTAAAGACATTGGTTTCCTACCCGGCGATCTCGATGAAAAACTCAATCCATGGATGCAACCGATTTTCGATAACCTTGAACTCCTTCTCTCAGGCGGTCAACATGGCCGTACGAAGCGTTTTAGCAAAAGCTATCAAGAGTTGATCAATCAAGGGATGCTGGCGATCGAACCTTTGACCTATATCCGTGGTCGTTCGCTACCAAATCAGTTCTTCGTTGTGGATGAAGCCCAAAACTTAACACCGCACGAAATCAAGACTATTCTGACTCGTGCAGGTGAAGGTACTAAGATCGTACTTACTGGCGATCCATACCAGATCGATAATCCTTATATCGACTCAGAGAACAACGGCCTTACTTACGTGATCGAAAAATTCAAAAACGAACGTATCGCAGCCCATGTAACCTTTAGTCGTGGTGAACGTAGTGAGCTTGCAACTCTAGCAGCAGCGTTGCTTTGAGCCGTAAGGATCGGAACCAAAACCGCGGAGCCCTTACGACTCCGCGGTGTTTTATTTCTATCTCTACCTCAAATTACTTCTTAACTTCAGCGGGCTTCGCCGCTTCTGGTTTGGATTCGTTCAATTCGATTTCGAGAGTGATTTTCACTTCGTCACCGACAACAACTCCGCCGCCATCCAAAGATTTATTCCAGCTGATATCAAAATCCTTGCGGCTGATTTTCGTGGTCGCAGACGCACCGCGTTTTGTGTTGCCCCACGGATCTTTTATAGAAGCAGACGGGCCTTCGACGTCGAGCACGACTGCCTTAGTTTTATCGCGCATGGTTAGGTTGCCAGTTACTTTAAGGTGTCCAGCAGTCCCTTTTTGCACTTTCGTACTGACGAACTTCATGGTGGGGTATTTTTTGACATCAAAGAAATCGGGGCTTTTAAGATGCTCGTCGCGTTTTTCGTTATCGGTATTAACAGTTGCTGCATCGATGGTGACATCGATTTTAGATTTCGTGACGTCTTTCTCGTCAATATCCACGAGACCTTTGATGCCAGTGAATTTACCGGTTACGTTGGTTACCATCAAATGCTTTACGGTAAAGAGAGCCTTACTATGCCCATCGTCGATAACCCATGGAGTCGCTGAAGCCATAACGCTCCAACCTGCTACGACCGACCCTAGCAACACCGAACGCACCAAAAACGTCTTCTTCAAGTTCATGTATAGTCTCCCTTTGGCATCCGTTATCTTCTGCCAGTTTACCTTCGACACCGTAGCAACCTTGCCACGATTCACCATCAACGGCTCAGATTGTACACGAAGAGCAAGTCTTAAAGCGACATCCAGTTTTGAAAAAGTTGTTGATATGATTGTATTATCTAAGAATTAATCAAATATTTAACTCTTATCCTTTCCGGCCTTCCAAACTGCCGTCAATGTATGCTATCTTTGCGTCGACTTGTACATTGTTCACGTCTTGGAGGACTCCGTTTTTGCAAGTAATCACCCGCGCACTCGCCCGCAATTTCAATAAATTACGTCTTGTTTCTGATGCTGGAAATGAAATCATCTCGGCCATGGACGCCCTGATCCGTGCTGAAGACCTAGGTCTCGACCTATGTCTTATCAGCGACAAAGGTGATGTCCCGATTGCCAAAATTCAGGATTTCAAAAAAATCCAGTATGAGCTCAAAAAATCTAAAAAGAAGCAAATCGTTCAAGAACTAAAAGAAGTTCAATTAAAACTTAACATTGCTGATCACGACTTTCAGACCAAACTTGGTGCTGTTGAGAAGTTCTTGGTACGTGGCGATAAGGTAAAAGTTGTTGTACGTCTCCGTGGCCGTGAACGCGAGAACCCAGAAAGAGCTCGTGTATTGCTTGAGCGCATGATTTCAAGCGTTAAATGCAAAGCAAACTACGTTCCGGGACCTATCACGATGGCTATTCTTGAGCCGCTTCAGGTTCAAAAATAAATTCCTTCTGATTTTTTTTAAAAAAACAAGCCGACGCAAGTCGGTTTTTTTGTTTGTCCAACCCCTTGTTCACAATATGGCTATCTCAGCGAAAACCATCAGTTATGCCTCATAGTTGACAGTAGTACTTAAGATGAAGTCTAATTTTAGTAGGCTTTTTACACATTCCCAAGACCCATGCCAAAGCAGGATGCCGCGGCTTAGCACCCGTGTCCGTCGATGTAGGAACCCACGTCGACACATGTCAAGGAGGAGTTACCCCACATGAAGAAGATCGCAGAGAATCGCTACCCTCACTCGGCAACCCTATTCCGCTTCTGCAAAGAAGCGCTGGAGATTCGCTACGAAGGCAACGTCAAGGTGATTGACCAAGACGTCGGTGCCATCCTTGGCTATGACCCAGCAGATTGCAGCCACTGGAAAAAAGGCAAAAAGAACATCCGTTCACTTTCCACACTGCGTACGATTGCGGACCATCTTTCCATCGATGAACGTCTACTGATCGATATCGCTGCAGGTAAAGTTGGCTTAGACGAAGCGATTTTTGAGTACCGCGGATACGGAGCCTTCGGCCTCCAAGGCCGTACGACAGAGAACCTTAAAAAGGAATTCTTCAAGAATCCAGCACGCTATACCGGCGAAGATTCCCGCCTTACCTTCGAAGACCTCTTTGATGTTGATCGGCCTGGCGTTGTAAAAGCGGTTCAAACGATTTTGGAATCAGGCCGCTTCGAAGAAGCCCCGATCTATATCCCAGAGATCGCTCAGTTGTTTGCAAACTTCAATGTCATCGCTGATGAAACCATTACCCAACCCGTATCTGTTGCGGCGGAAGGCGAAGAAGCAAACCGCACTGTCACTGTTCGCTTCAAAGGTAGTGATATGCGCCCCTACCTTCGTTTCTTGGTTGCACGCGAATTGTTTAAGTTCCTAGTTCAATCAGGTCACGCCGCCGCCGCGGGGCTTCGCAAGTGTCCAGAGGAGATTCTCGAAATTCGCGCAAACCTCTTTGCTGGTCTGCTTTTAGTTCCAGGCAACCTACTCCGCCGTGAAGTCGAACGCGTCGATACCGCCATGGATATCGTCACTCAGTTAGCGGAAGCTTTCTGGGTAAGCAAGTCGATGATGAACCAACGCCTCCGCGATTATATGGAACATTTGACTTGATTCGTATTTTCTAAGTGCCTAAAAGGTCGGGTTATCCCGGCCTTTTTTTATTTGTTCCCAAATACAATTCGATCGAGATAATACCCCCGGCATTTAAGAATCCAGAACTATTGCCGATTAACCGTGGTGTAAACCGTAAACACTATTGCCCGACGGATAACTGTTCATGAGCACTGCATTTAAACTTCGCAACGGAACCATTCTCCTTTCCACGGAAGCACCTGGGGGAATATATAATGCAGCTCAACTGAAGAAAATCGCTAGTCTCTGTGAGGGCGAAACTGCAATTGTTAAAGCGACGGAAGATCAAAGGCTCGCCCTGTTCGTAAAACCAGAACAGGCTGGCAACATTGCTAATGAACTAAAAGCTATCGGTCTTGGCATCAGACACTATCAGGATGGCCTCCACCACCCTACTTCGTGTATTGGTGAACTTTGCCCCGATCACGAACAGGACGCGCTAGGAAGCGCTTTGGACATCTCCCAACAACTAGAAGCCATTAAACTGGCGAGCCCACTCAAAATTGGCATCAATGGTTGTGCTCGTTGCTGCGTCCCATGTCACACCCTCGATATTTCAGTTGTGGGTGATGCAGCTGGGTACCGAATGCATTTGGGAGGAAAGAATTCTCAACTTCCTGAAATGGCCAGCTTCATGGCCGAATCGATTCCTCCTGCAGAGCTACCACAGCTTATCCTAAAAGTTATCGAGCTCTATCAAAAACACTCTACTGATGGCGAATCCCTCCAGGAAGTTATCGAACGCGTTGGCGCTGCTGAGTTTATCGGTATTTTGGCACCTTATAGCCAAGATGCTTCAGGCGATTCGGACCCATTTGCGCCTGCCCAAGAAGCAACACCGTCTGAGCCAGAAGCAATCGACAGCTCAGATGGAATGGAAGATATGGACACATCTAGCTTCGATGCAACTCCCGAGCTCGTCGCCGACGAGTCCGGGGATCTCATGCTTGGTGCCGAGGACACGATCACGGCTCCGGAAGAACTAAATGATTCTCAGAACTTATTATTGGACAACAATACAGTTGCGTCACCAGATGAGCTCTCGTTAGTTGAAAACGAAGATTTATCTATGGATACTGTTAGTGATGTTGATGTGGATCTTTCGACTCTTACAAGCCCAAGCAGCTTTGGTGCTGACATCGATCCAAAATCCATCGGAGACGAAATCGACGTCAATAGTGAAATCAAGATCTCGCACAACAACTCTACTATCTCGGGACCAGATATCGCCCTCTCTGTGCACTTTGGTGAAGATGAAATCGAGGACCTTCACGAGTCAAATAACGATGCTACGATTATTTCCGAGGGTGCAGGCGAATTGGAAGCCATGCCAGAAGATGATTTGTTCTTAAATTCAGACGATGATATCTCTGAAGCGGTGATTGACGTCAGTGATGTCATGAAAACACCTCCCGCAACAGCAGTCTCTACCGATATTGCCGATGAATCTCTAGGCATTGATGATATTGCGGTTGACACCTTCGAACCAGAACTTGCTATCGAAACTGAACTTGAGTCCGATTTGATAGACGAAGATGCTTATGAAAAACAACTTAATGCGTCCATTGCAGCACAAGAACAGTTGGTAGACCAATCTACGGTCGACGAGGACCGAGAAAGCACCCTTGACCTCCTCAATGAAAACAACACCTCACTCGACGATGGTGAATTCACAGAAGAGGTCTTACCAACTAGTGCTTCAGGAGTTCCGGTTCAAGACGAACTCTCTCTTGCAGAGGAAACTGCCGTCGACGACGACCTAATGCTAGAAGAAGAAGAAGATTTGACCCAAGCTAGTTCAAACCAGTTCGCTGAAGTAAACCTGGAAGAAGACTCCAATGACTTTGAAGAAGCTTTGAGCGATGATCCTCGTGATCACCTACCACTCTCAGAAGTTGTCGGAACCATTGGACATCCTCCAAGCGATCCAACACCCATTCGTCAACCGGTCAGCCAAGATGCTGTAAAAACTCACAAACCTCGTTCGGCAGGTTGGAATTTTGCCGGCCTGGATGTGGATGCCGATAGCAATCCAGTACTGAGCTTTAGTAATGGTGTGCAAATTACATTGACTGAAGAGGCAGTTGCAACAGGCTCCATCACTGTTGGCGGGCACCAGATTGTCCTTACAGCGGCAAATGGCGGCATCGAAGTCCAAATGGACGGTATGAAAATGTTCTTGCCCAAAGCAGCCTAAAAGCCGAAAACCTCCTAAAGGAGATTTAGCTATGCGGCTTTCTTATTTTATTTACAATTTTATCGTTACATTCGGGTTCAGCGCTTTCGCCTCAAGAGTTGAAGCAAAACCAGTTCCATCCAAATTGACCGTCTATACCTACGATGCCTTCCAATCCAAATGGGGCCCCGGTCCCAAGTTAAAAAAAGAGTTCCAGGCAATCTGCAATTGCGAGCTTAAATTCACGGTTGCAGCCGACGGTGCAGCTTTACTTAGTCGTCTTAAAATGGAAGGTAAGCAGACAAAAGCCGACGTCGTGATGGGGCTCGACAGTACCATGACAAACGACGCGAAAGCCACCCAGCTTTTCGCCGCCCTTGAACCTCAGGCTAAATCAGGTCTTCCCCTTTCTATTGAAGATCAAGATCAGTTCCAAGCGATTGATTTTGGTTGGTATGCTTTTATGTATGATACGAATTTCCAACAAAAAAATAGCGATAAAAAAAATTCAATCACCCCTCCTACCACATTCGAACAATTTCTCGCCGAACCTCAGTTTAAAAATCGAATCCTTATCCAAGACCCGCGTAGTTCTTCTGTTGGGCTTGGTCTGCTATTATGGATTCACGCACGTTTTGGCGATCTAGCTTCCGCCAAGCTAAAAGAGCTTAAAACTCAAACTATGGCGGTGGGTCATGGGTGGTCTGATAGCTACGGAAAATTTACGAAGGGTGAGGCACCAGTAGTTTTAAGTTATTCGACAAGCGAAGCCTACCATCGCGAAATGGAAAAAACCGATCGCTATAAAGCACTTAAATTTGCTGACGGCCATTACTTACAGGTCGAAGTAGCGGGAATCATCAAACACTCAAGCCATATGGAACTCGCGAAGCAATTTCTAAAATTTCTTAATACCCCGCGGGCACAGGCAATCATTGCCGGCGGTAACTGGATGTATCCAGCAGCTGAGGGAGCCTCCAACTTGCCAAAATCCTACGAAGAGTTGATAAAGCCGGACAAGACGCTCTATCTTCCTGCATCAGTCGTTGCTAAGAATCGCAAACAATGGATCGCGGAATGGGTGAGCTTATTTTCCAACAGATGAACATATGGCGATGGCATCCTCCTCGTATTGCGTCCATCATATCGGCAGTAATTGTCGGATTCTTTGCCCTTGTTGTTTGGATTGTTTTTTCATTGCTTCTTTCGTCTGCTCATTTTGCGGACGTATCGTGGCTGGATTTGAAGAGTCCCTGGCTTTATAGTTTTAAAATCGCCCTAACAACCACGTTTATCTGTGCTCTTATCGCTCCTCTTGTGGCATGGGCTAGCTGGCAATTAAAGTTTACGCACCGCGGCCTTGATCATCTTATGGCACTGCCATACTGTCTTCCCTCTGTCGTCGTTGGGGCGATGATGGTCCTAGCATTTGGCAATGCCGGTACCATCAATCATCTACTTTATGAGCAGCTGAACTGGTTGGACTCGCCATTAACTTTTCTTTATCAAGACTTTTCACCACTATTAGGCACAATCTGGATGAATCTTTCCCTGGGTGTCATGCTTTTGATACGCCAATGGAAGGCAATTCCTTCTTCCTATTGGGCGCAAGCTGAACTTATGAAATGGACAAGTCTTATGAAATTGAGATGGGTTATAATCCCCTTCTCAAAAACGGCATTGCTGCCTTGGCTGAGTGTGGTGTTTTTATCCTGCTTCAACAGCTTCGGGCTCATGCTCGTTTTATCAGGATCGCCCTCAGCAACCACGATTGAATTAGCAACCTGGCAAGCCCTGTATTTAGAGGCAGATTGGACTACAGCAGCATCGCTGATGGCATTGCAGCTTGCATCTTCGAGCCTTATTGTCGGAATTTTATGGCAAGCACTAAAATCAAATCATGCTCATCATCATACGACTTTGCAGCGGATAAGAGTTGAAGACCATACGAGGTCCTCGGGTATCAAAACAGCGACAGCCTGGATCCTCTGGTGCCTTTTTTTAGTATTTTATTTATTACCTTTTTTGGCGTTGATTCTTGCAACAGGACAATTCTTACTGACATCGTCCATTGAGCATTTCTACGAGATATTATCCTCGATATTAACTTCCAGCATCAACGCGCTCGCTTGCTCGATTCTTAGCATTCTCATCATTGTCACGGTTGTGCCAGCTCAACAACGAGCACTCGGATTTAAACGTCCCGGGATTGCCATATGGCTTGGCGCGATGATGTGGCTCCCAGCAATCGTACCCAGCATGGTTTGTTCGTTTGCTCTGCTTAGCATGAGTTCTCGTTTCGATGCCTCCGCGTTGAAACCTTCTGGCATTTGGCTTATTCAGGCGCTGCTAGCGGTACCTGTGGTTGGATCCTTATATTGGTCTGGTTGGACTACCAATCTCGCGCCAAATTTTCGTATTCGTGAAGAGCTAGGGCTATCATCGTGGAAGCAATGGACACGTATTGAATTACCTGCGATGTGGACTTGGATCGCGACCGGAGCGGCGGTGGCAGCAAGCCTGTCATTTAGTGATGTGACGATCGTATCTCTGCTCGCCGACAGTGAACACCCGCCGCTCACCCTGCTATTGCACCGGCTTATGGGATCCTATCAATTTGGTGAGGCGTCGTTCCTGGTGTTTATCTTGGTTAGCATTTCAACGATCTTGTTTTTACTAACTGCTCGGCGATTAAAAGGGGCTTTTCATGATCGAATGTAAGAATCTCAGCTATCAAGCCGCCGGGTGGGGCTCTTGCTTTACGTTTACAGCAGAGCAGGAACAATGGACAGGTATCGCTGGCCCAAGCGGCAGTGGCAAGTCGACTCTACTGAGTCTGCTAATCGGTTTTTTATCTGCAAAAGAGGGCGAACTCACGGATCAAGGAAAAAGTATTCAACGACTACCTCCGCACGCACGCAGCATGAATTATATGTTTCAGCAGAGCACCCTTTTGCCGCATTTTACCTGTGCTAAGAATCTCGAAATCGCATTGCACGATGATCCGGGACATTTACAATTGAAGCTCGAAAAAATCCAAGAGGCGCTTAAAATAGCTGCCTTATCCAACGATCTATTAAATCGACTCCCTCACGAGTTATCTGGAGGTGAACTCGCCCGCATGAACTTGGCGCGAACTCTTTTGCGTCCCTGCAGATGGATACTTTTAGATGAGCCGTTTGCTGCTCTAGACGCCGATTTGCGCCTAAAAATTCTTACAAATTTGGATCACTGGCGTAGGCTACACCGCGTTGGCGTTTTTATGGTTAGCCACGATCCCAGCGATGCCATGTTGATGGCGGATCAACTGTTATTTATCGATAAAGGCCGGGTCGCGGGAGCCGGTCGGCCGGAACAACTCGCATTGACACCGACCTCCATTACCATGGCTAAGTTGCTTAAAACCGGTAGTGTTTTTCATCACAATAATCAGACTGTATTTATAGCACCTCATAACTTATTCACTTCGGTCGAAGAATTAAAACATCATCAATCACCAAATAGCGATGCAGGGTATATTACCCATGCGTGTCGTAACTGGCGCACCGTCCAATTAGGAGCCGCTCAATGCGTGATCGATCTTGACGAAGATCAATTTTGGCTATTGCCGCTAGATCGCAAGTTTTCTGGATTATTTTACTTTTTCGCGCATTCTTTACATAATCTCAAATCATAGCTCTCGTGATCGGCTTCTGTTACAATGGAGAAAGCGATCCAATTTATAGCCAGCCGTCGTAGCGGCGGTCTTTTATGTAAAGTCACTTGATATTTTGAGCTTAGCTTTAGAAAAAGTGATTGCAGTTCTTATTGCAACTTTGACGATTGCTTTTCGTCGAAGCGTTCCTTACCATTTTAGCATTTTTTTCTTACTACTATGTCCCTCAGTAATACTCGCCCAAGCTATCGAACGCGAACTTTTTCTCGAATTAGATCCCATTAAAGACGCCGTAGCCTATGAGATTAAGATTGAGCCTATAAATGGGACTCTAGGTCAAGTTGTTACGAAGCGGATGAAAAAATTGGAGTTTGCAAAGAAGCTTCCTCTCGGAAGTTATCAAATTTACACACGATCATTTGATGCTAGAAATACTCCAGGGAAATGGAGTGATTTAGGAAAAGCAGAAATTCAATTTAAAGCCCCTCTACTCCAAAAACCAGAACCTAATCAGAAATTTACCATACTGGATAAGCAACCCATAAAGATAGATTTCGCCTGGACCTCTTTTCATCCAAAGGCAAAATTCAAGTTTATCCTTAAAGATTCCTCAGGAAAAATCGTATCGTCGAAAATCATTGAAGGCGGGGATTATCAAATTGCTTTACCTAGCGGAACTTACGCCTGGCAAGTAGTTTCGAATCCCCCACCCAGAGTCAGCATTCAAGGACAAGACCCTTCGGCCTTAGCCTTCGAAATCATCGAAGAGCCCAAGTTACCGGAGCCTAAGCCTATTA
This sequence comes from uncultured Polynucleobacter sp., assembly GCA_964624705.1. Classification (GTDB taxonomy): domain Bacteria; phylum Bdellovibrionota_B; class Oligoflexia; order Oligoflexales; family RGVZ01; genus CAMDKS01. The sequence continues at coordinate 54,357 of CAZUYQ010000009.1, read as the reverse complement.
TACAAAAAAATGTTGCGGCAAAAGAAAAAGCTCCTGTTGTCAAGAAACCCCTAAAATCAATTCCAGCAAAAACCTACCGCAACCTCGCATCTGCCTCCGTCGGACCAGTTTTATGGTCTTATCAATTTAAGTCAAATAGTGGCGGCGATAGTTTTCAGCTAAGTGCCGCAACCGTTACATCGCTAGCAGGCGACCTCATCCACTGGTTTGGGGATGATTTATCGCGAGGTTGGGGAATAGAAGTTCGAGGACGTCAAACCAATATTTACTTATTCCCGGATGGCGATCCCAACAACGAAACACAAACTCCCGTAACCGTCGCTGATCGCAGAATTGGGCTCATGCCGCATATTCGAAAAAGTTGGGGTAATCTCGCGCTTGATGGACTTTTGGGCTTTGGCACTCATCATTACACTTACCTAATCCAGGATGGGACAATAAAAAATGTACGTTCCAATGAAGGTGAATTACGCGAATTTTATCTCGGCGGAAGTTTAGACTGGACGACTGAGTCTAAGCATCATGCCAGTCTCGATCTAACATTTCATCCCGTCAGCGCTTCGCAAGCTATTTCCGTTTCGCAAACAAGCCAGTACACGCTGTCATTTAAATTTCTGCAAAAAGTTTTCAACGATAGATTTTACATAAACTATGATTTAGAGAACATTCGTAGCAGCGTGACACTGACGTCTGATTATTTTACTGGTGAAGCAACAACAGTTGCGACTTGGTACCGCCTTGGCCTAGGTATTGGCGCGGCATTCTAAAATTAAAAATGCCCGCAATCCTCGTTGCGGGCATTTGTTGTTTATAAAGATGTTCGAAGAGGCACTAAGTGCAAGGGCCTGCCGTCTCCGGGTGTGCTTTGTAATCCAATAAAACAGTTGCAGCAGCACTCCAAGTTGAATATTCAACTTTGTTAAAAGTCGCCATGCAAATGGTCCTCCTCCACTCGTCCGGGAGAAGCCGCGAAAGTCACGTGCTCTTGACCCCGAGTGATAAAAAACTCATCGGAGGAGATTTAAAACCCCTGAGACAATCGTATAACTAATTGTTATTTATGGAAAAATTGGCCATTATTTTACAACCTTCACCTTGTCGGCTTTTTCGGCCTCATAATCTGACCACTCGGTTTTGACCAAAAACTCTTCCCCATTTTGACCGATGTAGCCGCGAACTTTATAGAATTTTAGGGGCTCCGTCTTGCCCTTGACTTCCGCTGAGCCTGCTTCCTCGAGGACAAAACGCTCTCGTACAAAACCCGCAATGTCTTCACTTAGAAGCAGATCTGTACCAAAGGCCTTTGTCGAAGACTCGATGCGGGAGGCCATATTCACGGTGTCACCGATAACGGTAAATTCCATCCGATCATCGCTACCAATGGTTCCCGAGATGGCCTCACCATAGTGAAGACCCATACCAATCTTAATGGGAACGTCGCCACGTGCCATGCGTTTTTTATTTAGCTCATCTAGGGCTATGCGCATTTCGATACAAGCCATAACCGCTTGGTATGCATCATCTCCCGTGCTTTTCGGTGCACCCCAGATCGCCATGATCGCGTCCCCGATAAATTTATCGACAATTCCATGATGGGCGTAGATCACTTTTACCATCTCTTGAAAGTATTCATTGAGCATCCCCACCACTTCTTCTGGCGTCTTGTTTTCGCTGAATGCAGTGAATCCACGAATATCACTAAAGAAGACGGCCACCTGTTTTTTGACTCCACCTAACTGGAGTTCACCACCCTCAAGTAAGTTGTCAGTTACAGATGCACCATGAAATTTGTTAAATAAGTTTTTTACTTTGTCTCTTTCCTTTAAGCCTTGCGTCATACCGTCAAAAGCCCAGGCAAGCATTTCTACTTCATCCTTTGACTTCCACATCAAAATTACCGCGAGCAATCTCGCCGGTAAGCGCCACGAGTCGCTCTATGGGCCGGGTCAGCGTTAAAGAAAATATAAAAATAGCCAGAAACCCAATACTAACGACCAGTCCAGCAATATAATAAACTTGCTTTTGAACCATCCTTGCAGGTTCTAGGATGATATTTTCCGATGCTTCTGAGATGACCGCGAGATCAAAAAGGCAGCGTGCATAGGCCGAAATAAATGTTTCATTTTTTTTCTGTGGATTCTGATATTTTAATTGTCCCTGTGCGACTTTCGAGGCTATCGCGGTTTTAACAATGGGAAGAATACTAAGATTTTTGCCTTCCATAACAAGCTTTTCATCAGGATGCGCTAAGACATTTCCGTCGCGATCCACTAAGTAAACGACACGTTCACTTGCCTTAGCAAATCCTCGCTGTAACAACGCCAGCGGCAGGTCCGCCACCGCGACGTGCGTTACCTGCCCTAGGCTATCTTTTGCCACGGGCACACCGAGTGTCATCAATGGGGCGCTTTTTTGCAGCGAGCGGTTGCGCAATACGGGTTGGCCGTTAAAAAGAGCTTCCACCGGGAAAGGCTTGGCTTTTGCCAGGTCATCCAAATAAGGTGTGGTGAGCTTATAACCCTTGAGATATCGGTCATCGGTATAACGTCCAAGGCTTTCCGGCTTTCCAGTAGCGCTGCGGCGAAAAATCTCAAAGCTCACAATATCGTGATCGCGGGCCAAAATAATATTACTTGGCGTACCCAATCCTGCTACTGATTTATCTGTGAACTCCTTGATCCTTAGAGTACCGAGCACGCCAATCTTATCGATATAAGATTCAAGCAGACCATTAATCTCCGCTGCGCGGCTATTGGCTTGACTGCGGTTTGATTCTTCCTCACGCTTGCCTGAAGTTTCCTTAAAAAGACTGGAGGTGCGGACAGCTATAGGGATTGCGGCGGCCAATAAGAGAATAAGCGTCATAGCCGCTATTTTGCCACCAATGGGAATAAAAAAACGTATGGGTGAATGAGTCATAATCTATTTTGCTTCGTATGCTAAAAGGTTGATCGCCGAAGTGTTACAATACTGAGAAGCCAAATTGTGTATGGTCTCCATTGTAGCAAAGATTGGTTGATAAGCGGAGTCTGCACCTTTAGTTGAGGTAAATAATTGTGTCTTCGACTATTTCACGACTGATATTACCCGCCATCATTTCCGTTGCTGGCGTTGTAGTCACACAAATGTGGTACATGAAAGCCTCTAAGATCACGTTTGTGAAGGCTATTGGTCAACCTATTGCCGTCCTACAACAACGGAGCGATCGTGTAGAACGCCGGCCAACAACACGGCTTATTTGGCAAGATGTCGATCAAGGCGAAACATTATTTTCCGGCGAAGCCGTTCGCACAACGGCCAAGGCATCAGGTCGTATTCAATTTATCCAATCAGGTGTTACTGTCGGCCTCGAACCAGACAGTCTCGTTGTGATTGAAGAAACCAATGGCAATGTCGCCCTCAACCTGGTCAATGGTGGCGTTTTTGTTAAAAGCGAAGGAGCAAGTGAGTCAGGAAAAAACAAGAAAAACGACAACCTTTCGCAGCCAGTTATCAAGGCTGGATCGAAAACGATCTCACTCACAGATAATAAGTCTGAACTGAACTTGTCACTCTCTGAATCAGGTCAAGCAAGTTTAGTTGTTAACAAAGGGAATGTCGCAGTAACTAGCAATACTGGAACTCAAAAGGAAACCCTCAAAGCAGGCGATTCCAAGGCACTATCAACCACCGCTAGTGCTCCCGCCACAATCACGATAATTCTGCCTCGCCCAAACACCGTTTTGCCTATTTCTATAAAATCCTCAGCCATGATGATCGAATGGAAGCCCGATAGTACTCTCGGACTTTTGACTCTTGAGATGGGGACAACTCGTGATCAACTTAGCCCAGTGGGGGCGACGTTTTCAGGTAGTATTGGTCGCGCCACAATTCAGGCCAAATCAGGTGGATTTTTTTGGCGACTCATTTCAAAAGATAAAAACGGCAAGATCCTAGCCCAGAGCCCAACGATATATAACGAAGGCCTGGCTTTAGAAGCGCCCAAGCTACTGACAAATGCGAACGGTGAACGAATTCTCGGCACTCGTGACAACTCCACTTTCACTGCCAATTTAGCTTGGGTAAGGCCTCAAAGTAGTGAATCAACGACACTCACGATTGCCAGCGATAAGGAGTTTAAAAATATCGTTGAAGCAAAAAACTTCCCCATTGCTAGTGAATGGAGTTTTTCGACAAAAAAACCTGGGCCATACTATTGGAATGTTAGAGCAAACTGGCGCGGGATTAGCACATCGCTTACGTCGACAACCGGATCATTTATTATCGCGCAGCAGCAAGAAGTAGCAACGCCAACGCCTCAAACATCTAAAGCTCCTGATGTTGCAAAGTTAGATACCTCCAGTATTACTGCGAATCCCCAGATCCTTGCGGTCGATAACACAGTGCGCCTAACACTGGGTTCTATCCCCAAAAATACTGTGCGTTTACGCTTTCGACTGGCTAGCGCCGGCAAGAGTCTGGATCAATCACCTTGGCTTCAAGGTCTTCCAACGGGCCAACTTGTCGCTAAAGTAAAAGCGGCGGGAGTATATCAATTGCAAGCAGAGGCACTCGAAAAGGACGAGCATGTCCTCGCGAGATCTGAAGTCATTTCTTTTACGGTAAAGCTTCCAGATCTGCTGCAGGCTCCAGAACTTCTTGGCAAGGCCTCGCAAATCAAAACCAATGGCAGCGGAAATGCTGATATTCGTTGGACGAGTGTCAAAGGTGCTGCCTCATACACACTAATTTTAAGCGGGCCAAAGCCCCGCACGTTTCGTGTAAATCGGACAACGCAACTTGCAATTCCAGGTCTATTACCCGGTACCTATAAGCTTATTGTTAGGGCAATTGACGATTTAGGACGCCCGGGCGAGCCCAGCAAGGAGTTTTCGGTAATAGTTCCAAGCACTAACGAACTTGAAGGCCCGAAAGCGAAATCGATAAAAATCCGTGATTAAGCATTTCCGTTGTTGACATGAGGACCTACTTTTTGGGATAACCTCGGTTCCTCAAAAATTTGAGGTCCCCGGTGTGGGGATGTAGCTCAGTTGGTTAGAGCGCCTGCCTTACAAGCAGGAAGTCCACAGTTCGAATCTGTGCTTCCCCACCACACCCGACCGCCCACCAATTCCGGCTCTACTCACTTCGCCGTGCAGGCGTCTTGAAAACCATCAGAAACATGAGTTTACTACCTTCCTTCGATAATTTTCAAAGCTCCGATTAGGCCGCGTCCTTTTTGCCTGATTCCGTTGCCACAGGGACTGCTACGGTCGTATCGACGACATTATCCTGTACTGCAACCTTCACTTTTCTTCTCTTCTTCTTTTTCTTAGTCATCGAGATATCGCCAGCTTCCATCAATGCATCCTTTGACACAACTTCTTTGATGGAATCAAATACATCCTCCATATCAAGACGAGCATCAGCAAGTCGATTAAGTTCTCGGCGCAGCGCCACGAGAACTTCATTGGAAAATAACGCTTTAACAATGACAGAAGGTTTCAATGCTTTTTTCTGCCCCCAGAACTCCTCTAGATAGTCGTCTCGTATCGCCTTCTTAGACAGCATCGAAACTTTTTCCCAAAATAAATCCAAATTCGAGGCATCAAAACTTACCTCAAAAGCGAGATCACTTGAGATCCCCTCACCTTCGACAAACGAAACATGATAGAGCTGCCAAATGAGACCATTCGTAAGAAGAACCCACGACAAACCAGAGCGAGAAGCATAGTTCTCGGCCTGCTCGATATGCTTTCCTGTTAGAATTTTATGTCCAGCGGATTTCACTTCCACTAAAAGCTCAATCTCACCTTCAATTTTTAGAGCAACATCACAAAATCTATCTTTGATGGCAACTTCCTTCGAAATTTCGCCCTTCAAAGGATCATAATCCAGACCCTCTTTAAAAAATTCCGTCAACAGCATGACCGTGTCCGATTCATTTGCGTCCCGTTCTTTCGCTTCCTTAAATACCTGAGCATACTTTTTCAATAGAACTGTGTTTTTCTTGTCTACCGCCATGTCGTCTTTCTCCTTCTGTGATCCCACTAGATTTGAAATGCTACAACCTGTCGGATCGTATCGCCAAAGATTGAGGACATTTTCCAAATGACGGAATTCGATAGAGCGAAATTAGGAAGTTAGATGTATACGGTACATAAATGCATGTACGACCGTTTGGGGGGACGCGGATGCGGCTGCAATTTGTGTCCTGGAGGAGCTTTTCCACCATGTATTTTTGGTGAAGGATGACCCTGTCGAAAGTAACTTGACGCGTCTTAATGCCTGATGTTACTGTTTTTTTTGCTAGATTGATCCACCATTTTTCTCCACAAAAAAATCTATGACGCCGCCCTGGTTACTCGAACTTCAAAAAATAACCGACGAACTTGATACGACCATCACGTTTGATCAAAATCTTATTACCAAAATGCATCAATTTATTCTCATTATTTGTGATGAAGTGGGTGAGCACTGTCACCTCCATCTACAGGTCGAAATCGATCGAACTCAACAGGCATTCGAGACAACCTCGTCTGATGACAGCCTTTCCAACTTTCTTGTATATCTAAATACTTGGCAGATTTTTCTAACGAAGAATACTTCTTGGAGCGATCAACGCAGCTCCTTTAAAGATCTTTTATCGCAATTATTAACGAAGAACCTCGCCGTCCCCGGTCAAGTAAGTCGCATGGACTATGAGAGAAACCTAATGGTCCGTGCAACTCAATGGGTATCCTTATGGAAAAGTATGCCCTCTTGATCGCACGCGCAACACTTCGCAGGATATTCGATCAAGCTTTTGAGACCGATCACTTTCGTTGGATAAGTATGACAATGAACCCGATACATCAAACGCGCCTGCCTGATAGCATAAAGATTCACTTGATTGATCTTTAGGTTATGGCTGTCATCTGGTTGTGCTAACGGCGTCACCTTTGGATTCTTTATCATTTCATCCTTTTGCATTTACGACACTCCTATTTGATTTGGCTGAGACATAGCCGTAAATGCAAAACTAATGATAAAAAAACAACCAATGAACTTGTAAAAAAAAATACATAAAAACCCTTTCTTGTGCTTCGAGATCAAAAACGAAACATCTTAATTCGAAAATCATCGAGACTCCCAAACAAATCCAACAGCTAAAATTGCCACAGAAAAATCTGCTACGATCAGTCGCGATATTGAAAAATCAGTTAGGGGAACGAGCAAAATATCGACAATCAAAAGTGCATTGTTCAACGTTAATCCAGCAAAACAAATCGCAATCCACATCAGCAACCTAACTCGCATCTTGAAAAACTGTCGAAATTGTATATACGCACAAACGCCACATGTTAATGTCGACAGAATATACACTAGTGCCGCCATCACATTTTGTCCTTCCAAATGCGAAACGCATCCGCAAGGACTCGAATATTCTCCGCTGGGCGTGAATATATTAATTCTATAATCGCATGCCGATGAGTTCCGTAATACTGCGCAACCTTATCAACCAGCAAATTATTATCTGTCGTACTCAGATAAATATATGCCATATGATCTAAATTAGGTCTAGCTGCGACAAATTTCCGTGACAGCAGATCTGTAAGTCTAGCCTCCACAGAGGTCGAACTTGACCGCAAAGCGGCACTTACCTCGATCGCACTCCATTCACGTTTTGATTCTTTCCGCAAAAATAGTAGCACCTCAAGCTGCTCTATCGAATGAATATTCTTTAGAATAAAGATCTCGATGTCACGAGGAATTCGTTGACCTGTCAACTAAAGCTCCCATCCGAATGCATCGATTCAGGTTTACACCTATAGCCATTAAGAGCGGCGACTCAATCAAATAAACCTACAGCTAATACAAATACTACGCGGCCAAAGGTAGAACCAATTCATAACAACATGCACATTTATGACAAATCCCCTCTAACTTTCCTGCCGCTACGTCGTCAAAGGCAAAAGTAACTAATCTGGCACACTTTGGGCAAGTTGCATGTCCGGCTTCAATGCGGATGCGTCCGCACCACTTTCTGTACACTCTAATTCCGCAATAGAGTCCAAGAGCAACTCCGATTGGAATTGAAATCGTTCTAATTGGTTCAATTGCGTGAGAAGCAATTGTCAAACTCCAAATGATCGCGGTGAGGATTGCAGCATATTTTATCGCGTCTCGGCTCGAAAATAAGACCATATTACACGTAGCCGAATTCTTACCGTAATCCGATCTCAGAAGTGCTTTGCACTGGACTTTGATCATAAAATCTCCATCCATGTAGGACTAACAGCAAATGCCGCATTTACGACACCGACGTGAGAATAAGTTTGAGGAAAGTTGCCAAGCTGCTGCCGGTCCTTAATCGAAAAATGTTCCGCATATAGTCCGAGATCATTAGAACAGATCGACAACGATGAAAGTATCGCCGCGCCTTTTCCACGGTCACCAAGACAGGCATAGGCTTGAGCTAACCAAAACGAGCAAATCATAAACGGATTTTCAGGGTTTCCAAAATCGTCCGATCTACGATATCTAAAAATCAAGTGTTCACCAAATTCGTCTGGGGATGCTGCTCTTAACTCGCGGGCAATGGCAGCTACGGTCCGACGACACAATTCTACATCGGGAAAATGAATAATCGGCAGCATAAGCAACGATGCATCGAGAGTATCATCTACGGGGCTATTACGGACGATGCCATCTTTAACTGCTGCTTGAATTCTATCAACTGCAAGTTGTTCAGCGGCTTTGAGTTCCTGCTCGTACTGCAAACTCGGAGCCTGAAGTTTGCCTAATCCTATCATCTTTAATGTGCGATTGATTCCAGCCCAACACATCGCATTAGTAAACGAATGCTCCTGACATCCACCTCGAATCTCCCAAATTCCCGCATCAGATTTACCCACATGCGCTTGGCATCGATCTGTTAACCAGAATATGGTCTTATCCAGTTGTTTGGATCGTAAATGTTGAAAACGCTGATCTAAATAAATTGGGGCAAGCGTTAATAGCAACTCACCGTAAATATCGTTTTGCACCTGACTCGCGGCCGCATTATTCGAACGCACCGGACCAGAATTCTGATAACCACTCCAATTAAGATGTTCCATTTCGGGAATTGGAATTCTTTGATCCAGACCATACAGGGGAGACAAATCATCCTGATAATTTACAATATTGAGAATGAAGCGAAGATAACCTTCCATTTCTTCAAAGTGATTGAGATGAAAAAATGCATTTAAGGTAAAAAAAGCATCGCGCAGCCAACAAAAGCGATAGTCCCAATTTCGCTCACCACCTATCTGTTCAGGTAAACTTGTAGTAGTCGCAGCAATAATCGCTCCGGTATCCTCATAGCAGTGAAGCTTAAGGGCAAGCGCCGATCGAATGACTTCATCCTGAAAAAGCGGAGGAATGGCACAATGCTTTACCCAAGTTTGCCAATAG
>CAZUYQ010000009.1:29426-44930 GCA_964624705.1 uncultured Polynucleobacter sp. | reverse complement strand
CAGAAAATCCAAGGTTACTTGCTTTAAATCTGCTTCAAGTGGTGAATCCCAAAGTAATGCTATGTACGCAGGCTCCTGCAAATGAAATGGTTCATTTGATAACAGAAGTGTAAGTGGGATATTCGTCACAATCCGAAGAATCCCATTTGGGTACTCAAAGCGCAGATGACTATTCGCACGTCCCGGAACTGCAGGAACTTTACTCCAACCGATAACAGGCAAACACGAAGTCTGAACTTTTGGAGAACCTCGGTCCGGACGGATAATACGGAAAATAGCTGCGGGTCGATACATCCGCCCATGTTGCTCGAAGCGAGGACAGAAATCCGTCACAGAAACGGCTCCTTCTTCGCCACATTCAAACTCAGTTACAAGTATATTTGTATTTGTTAAATATCTTTGCGAACTATTCACAAAACTTATTGGAGAAACGGAAAAATGTCCCCCGCTGGGATCCAGCAGGGAACCGAACACAGGAGGACTATCTGGACTGGGTAGGCAGAGCCATCTCAAGGAGGCATTTTTGTCTATTAAAGCTGAGACCTGACAGTTGCCAATTAGACCAAAATCGTACATAATGCCTCCATGCGATATTTACTATGATATCAAATTAATTTTAGAGGTCAACTTGAAATTCCTTCTTCGCTTCCTACTACCTTTGACTCTTGTCATAGTTGCCCTTGCAATCGGTGTTATCCCTTTAATCGAAAGCCTGACCACGAAGTGGTTTGTTCGAGATTTAGATATTCGCAGTCGTTTGATTCTAAATTCGCTAGAACAAAACGTGGGTCCATTACTTTTAGACAATAGCAATGAAAGCAGACGCAAAATTGGCGAAGCTCTTCGCCGCGCAACTCAAGATGAACGCCTGCTCGCGCTCGGTGTATGTTCACCGGCGGATCGCATTGAATATAAGACCGAATTGTTTCCCACAGATGTTTCATGCACTTCCTTAACAGACCTTACTCCGCTTCATGGCGTGATTCGCAGCTCTGCTACCGGCGAAATTCATATGGCCTATGGCAATATCGAACTTGAGCATGGAAAAAATTCGGCAACTCAATCAGCAACACCCGCGAAGAATCAATACTGGAAGCTCATCCTGCTCCACGACATGAGCTTCGCCTCGCGAAGAAGCAGTGACTCAAAACTCTACCTTACAATTGTCTTTTTTATCGTTGGTCTAGTGATCGCGTTCATTACGATTTTGATTGCGCGCTGGAGTATGGCTACATGGATCCGTTCGGTTAGACAGCTCGTGGGCGGTGTACGGGCAAATGGTATTGAATCCATAACTCGAATGGAACACAGAGAGTTTTTGCCGATCCTAAAGGATTTAAAGGGCCTGGTTCGAGATTTGGACGCAAGCGCCCGAGAAAAAGACGAAGCCCAAATTACTTGGGATGCAAAAAAATTAAAGGAAATATTAAATGACGAACTTAGCGGAGAAGAAGTCATTGTCGTGTCCAATCGACAACCTTATATCCACAATCGACAAGGTACTACGATCGAAATTCAGTCTCCTGCAAGTGGGCTTGTGACCGCCGTTGAGCCAATATTGAAGGCATGTTCTGGAATTTGGATAGCTCACGGCAATGGTTCAGCAGATCGCGAGGTCGTCGATTACCGCGACCGCGTTCGCGTTCCACCCCAGAAACCAATGTACGATATCCATCGAGTATGGCTCAGCAAAGAAGAAGAAGATGGCTATTACTATGGCTTTTCTAACGAGGGATTGTGGCCACTATGCCACATAGCACATACTAGGCCTGTCTTTCGCGTTAAAGACTGGGACGCCTATGTAGCAGTCAATCAGAAATTCACCGATGCAATCGTTCATGACTCGAAATCAGAAGATCCCGTAGTCCTTGTCCAGGATTACCATTTTGCATTAGTTCCTCGTATGCTGCGCGAAAAACTACCACGCGCGACAATCATAACATTTTGGCATATTCCTTGGCCAAATCCCGAATCCTTTGGCATTTGTCCATGGCGAGAAGAACTGCTCGATGGACTACTGGGGAGTTCCATTATTGGCTTTCATACTCAGTTTCATTGCAATAATTTTATTGATGCGGTTGATCGCTTTCTTGAGTCTCGAATTGACCGAGAAACAAATGCAATTTCATATCATTCCAAGATAACCGAGATTAGACCATATCCGATTTCCATAGAATGGCCTCCTGAACGACTTGCCGACGTGCCGCCAGCGGAGGAATGCAGAAAAAATCTTCTCAAACAGCTAAACCTTTCCGACGACATGAAAATCGGTATCGGTGTTGATCGATTAGACTATACTAAGGGCATAATCGAGCGCCTACGAGCGGTAGAGCGACTATTTGAATTAGAGCCACAATGGATTGGGAAATTTATTTTTATACAAATTGCGGCACCCTCCCGGTCCTCTATCCCGGCATACCAGCAATTTGAATTAGAAGTTCGTTCATTGGTTAATGAGATCAACGGAAGATTTGGCAAAGACGGTTATCAACCGATTATACTAAGAGCCCAGCATCACGAACCTATTGAAGTATTTAAGTTTTTCCGCGCTGCCGATATTTGCATTGTAAGTAGCCTGCATGACGGAATGAACCTGGTGGCAAAAGAATTTGTTGCCTCGCGAGAGGATAAAAAGGGAGTTCTATTGTTGAGTATGTTTGCTGGTGCTTCACGTGAACTTGCAGAGGCCCTCATCATAAATCCATATGATGCGGATCAAACGGCTATGGCAATTATCTCAGCACTTTCGATGTCACCTCAGGAGCAAAAAGAACGCATGAGTGCCATGCGAGCAATTACTAAAGAATATAATGTCTTCCGATGGGCTGGTCGAATGTTACTTGACGCAGCAAGAGTCAGACGGAGGAATCGATTTGCAAATAAGATGGATCGCTTAACACAGGTTCATTTAACCCATACCGAGTCGAGGAGCAAATGAAGCACTTATTAGAAAAAGAAGGCCTCCGTGTGCTCGAAGGCTATTGCTTTAGTCGACCTATTTTCGCATTCGATTATGATGGAACCTTAGCAGAAATAGTTGATAACCCCATAAAAGCAGTGATGTCGGAAGCCGTCCAATCAGCATTTTATTCAGTAGCGCGATTTGCGCCAGTCTCGGTGATATCAGGACGCAAGCGATCTGAAATCGTCAATTTCCTGGATAAGGGAGCCGATTTCGTTATTGGCAATCACGGCCTAGAGGGCCTCCAAGAAGGAGTTTCATCGCTCAGCGGCGCTGCATCCTCTTGTCGTGCTTGGATGGAACAACTAGCATCACTACAAAAAATTGCTGGTATCTCTATCGAAGATAAAACATATAGCCTAAGTATCCATTATCGAAAATCGAGCGAACGAATCGTTGCTAGATCCACGATACTGGACACCGCATCTACCCTGACGCCATCACCACGTATTATTATGGGTAAATGTGTTGTTAACTTAGTATCGCCGGGTGCCCCTCATAAGGGAGTCGCGCGTTTAGAAGTCATTCTGAAAGCTAATTGTAAGTCCGCAATCTACTTTGGCGATGACGATAACGATGAAGATGTCTTTCGACTTGGCGAGGAGTCCTTATTGACTGTGCGCGTCGGCAAATCGAAGGATTCAGCGGCGATGTATTACGTCAATTCCCAAGATGAAGTCGCCGAGGCTTTAAAAATTTGTTCCTCGACGTTTATTAAGATGGGGCTTTCTCCTCGAACCATCGGTTACTTAGGACATAAAGGCGAAAGCCATGAATAAACATACCACTACAGAACAAATTGGATTTTTGGAACACATGATAGGGCTCAGCGTAGACTTGCACAACCTGAACGCAAGCGTCCAAAGACTTTTTGATTTATCAATTGTTCAATGGCTTGTACTCAGAAAGATCATCAATAACCCCGGAATCTCGGCAAGAAATCTTGCTTTTACGTCAGGAGTTCATCCAAGCACAATTACCCCTACACTAAATCGGCTTGATGCTATGGAGTTAATATATGTATTCGAACGTGCCTCGGACCTGCGCAGAAAACTCTTAGTCGCAAGTTGGCGAGGGTTTCAATGCAACCTTGAAATGGAAAAATCGTTCATTGGATCTATTGCGGAAATTCGCCTCGATAGGCAAATTATTCAAGATTTTGATCGAATTAGCGTCATCGTCAACGAAATTTCTCGAACATGGGCACCATCCAGTAGTGAGAACAATCATGGGTGATCAGTAGCCGAGGTTTTGACTACATCGTTGTTAGCTCGATTTAAAAGCACCTCTTTCGTCTTTTCGTAGAACGATTCATGATCAATCATGCGCGAGAAAACGTTTGCTAGTAAGGCAGCAGCCATCATGGGAATGACTGCACCTTGGCGATCCGTCATCTCAAAGACAAGAATAAAGCTAGTGAATGGCGATCTCGTGACACCCGTTAAAAAACCGATCATCCCCAGCACGATAATTAAGCTGTGATTGTCAAATGAAAATAAATGAGCTGCCATTGCTCCCAACGCGGCTCCTGCTGCCAAAGACGGAGCGAAAATGCCACCTGCACATCCTGAAACATAAGTTAACAAAACCCCGACTACTCGCCAAATTGCCAATAGCCATCCCACTTGTGCAACTTCTGCCGCACTTCCAAATAATAATTTTCGAATGAGTAGGCTACCACCACCCGACGCGTCAGAACCAAGCATCACACATGCTCCACTCATCGCTAAGCCAACACCGCCAGCAAGCAGAATTCGCCCCCTCATTCCGAGTTTTTTTGCTGCTGCTGTCACGGTGAATAACTTTTTACCAAAATATGCGCCTATCATACCAATCCCGACAGATGCACCCAGCCCTATCATAGTATCTCTCACCGTCACTGTGCCGATGGCAGGATGACCAATAAATAAATAAGGACCAAGTATCGCCTGGGTAACATAACCAGCAGTCACAACTGTTAATATTAAATCGCCTTTAAATGTTTTAAAATGTTGACTCGCAAGCTCTTCAATTGCAAATACGACGCCACCTAGGGGAGTATTAAATGCGGCCGCTAAGCCTGCACCACCACCCGCAATAATTAAAGCCTCGCGACTTTTTCGACCACTCACATATTTTTTGAAAACGCCCTCAAACATCTCAAAGATAGCGGCTGAAATTTGAATTGTCGGCCCCTCTCGACCAACCGCACCCCCTCCTAATATCGCAGCTAACGAACTTAGAATTTTTACAATTATAAGTCGGAGACTTAGCCAGATTTTTGTTCTATTAGGAATCGCTAAAATCTCTGCCGATGATGCTGTTTCGACGGCGATCAAAACTTGAGGAATACCGCTCCCTGCTGCACGCAGATCAAGAAATCGAACCAGAGCCCACGCTAAAATAAACCAAAATGGCGCTGCAATCAAAAACATCAATTGATGGGACTGTGACGCAATTATCATCAAGGAGGTCACCCACTCGGTAACCTTGGCGTAGGCTATTGCAACGATGGCCGTCGTGCAGGCCGCTCCAATCATAACGATTGAGGAGATGACGCGAGGATGAACTCGCTTATAGTCCTGTATGCAACTTTCCTTCCAGGCCAGAACGTCATTTACGAAACGGTTCTTAGGCATAATAGCAACTCACCTCGTCAGCCAATCGTTTATTTAAGAAAAATTTACTAGCTAGAAATCGTTAATACTATAAATAAAAACACTCATCATCTAATAACCATTTTTCTTTAGTTCTAGACAGTAATTTATTCTCACATGATTGTTTTAGACGACTGCTTCAAGTTGCGGGAGAAATGACAAAGAATTAGCTTACTTTCATACAAATGACAAATAAGACATGTATTATTTCGAGCGAAAGCTGGATAGTCACGCGTTTACAGCCGAAGCAGGCCAGCGTTCCGTAGAACTAAGACTTGAGCGCTGGGATTCGAATCTAATTGAATACGTTAAAGTCAAAATTGTCTGGCGCGTCACATACAAAATCAAAATTATTTAATTTTGTAGGTGCATAACCATCATGAATCAAATCTTTATCGCAAGAA
Organism: uncultured Polynucleobacter sp.; assembly: GCA_964624705.1. Lineage (GTDB taxonomy): Bacteria > Bdellovibrionota_B > Oligoflexia > Oligoflexales > RGVZ01 > CAMDKS01. The sequence continues at coordinate 38,928 of CAZUYQ010000009.1, read as the reverse complement.
CCGTTACCATATAAAATATTCTCATTGCGATTTCCCATCAACTTAACTGTGCAGTTGATAGTACTCGAATTGAAAAATGTTAACTGATAGTAAGCATAAGACCCGCTCAGACACATGCGGGTATTTGCCGGCGAAGAATTTGGCCTTGTTTGGGTATGGAGCTCGAGCTTCTTTGGGCCCACAAGAATATCTGACTTCATGGGCGTAATATCGGATATTTCTAATGATTCACTTCCCGACCATAAATTATTACACAAAATCCTCGGCATAAGAATCGTAAGCTTTTTATTAGACTGAGTCGAACAGATCGCCGCACCAAAAGACGAACTACTAATTCCTGATAACTGCGATCCATAACTAAAACTGGAACGAGGTACGTAAACACTTTTCGGTTGATTGGACGACGTCGCCGCCGTCTGATCTTGAAGTTCAAAGCTTGTTCGCCCGTAGCTAGTTCTCTGGCCTATTGTTAGATTGGGTTTACAGGGATCAACACCAGATGTACTAGCATCTGCTGCCATACGCATGGCACAAGTATAAGAAGACTCGTTGACAACAAGCCTTTCATTTAAAGCAAGAGTATGTTGATAAGTTAACGTCTCGATGCGAGAGAAGGTCTTGGTGTTATCGCTGTTTAGACAGGAAACAATATCACAAACAGTTCGCCTGCCTTTAGAACCAATAAACATCCCAATATCCTGCGATGCCAGAGGGTATTCGCTACAGGTTGGAGCTCCGCAGTACGCTCCTGCGTCGAGACCATAATCTATGAAACTACCTTTATCGTAAACATTGCCAGGTTTATTAGCCTTTTAATCAAAGATCATCTTCGCATTTTTACGGTTAGCAACTTTATTTGAAATATCGTATATTTTTGTTATATCTGCGGAAAATGTCGCATCTGAGGCATTCCAAAATCCGGCTTCTCCCGGATCACTGCTTGCCCAGAATTTTTGACGCGAGCGATAGACTGTGCGATCGCCGATCGTCGGTGAATATACGGGATTTGCTGGAATCACATCTGAGGCCGATTTTTTTTGCATTCCATAATATGGGTCTGAATTTGTTACACCATTTATATTACTAACCGTTTGGTTCCCGTTATTACTATTCACGTCCTGATTAGATGGCGAAGGAGAAGGCGACATTGTAGGTGTAGGTAAATTACCATCGTTATTTGGCAAAATAGAATTAGCGGACCCCGAGTTTTCTAAAGCCGATCCACTTTTTTCCATACGACGCTGAGGTTCGTTACTTGGGCCAGCACCGTTGCACGCTGTGACTAGTATCGAACTGACCACGATACTAACTTGAAAAATATTCACCTTAATTCTCCCCTCATCGACGTATAAAAGACCTAGAGAAACCTAAGCATCTATCGACAGTTTTGAGAAAAGCTTAAGGAGAATAATTTAAGTTAAAAATCATGTGGTTATTCGACAAAATTGGCATTTGTGCAATAAAACTGACAAAATTAGTCAATAACTTCGAAGATCTGATGTAATGGGGCGGAAGTCGGTGGGTCAGAATGCATCATCTTTTCCTGCTTCTTGGTTTTCTCATTATAGAAGTAATAATAGGTGTCACTCCAACCTTTATCGACGACCTCAACTTCCATCTTGATATAGCGAACTCGATCACCTTTGCGAAAAGGTTTATTGTCCTGCTTTACTAAATAAGTTTTGCCTGGAATGAGTGTCATCATAGCCCTACTCTCGATGAAGTTAATGATATCTCGAAGCGGTGTGCTTAATAGGTTTTCTCTTTAGCACTCTTGCATTTTGCTTCTGCCAAGGACCGACCACCTTCCAGAATCAAAGGTTTGCAGATTTTCAACATAGTTTCATGATACGACGCGGTCACATCACTATCCACTGATTTCACATCACCATTCTTCGGACCAAAGGCCATGACGGTTGCTTTTACAAGCTGTAAAGTTAACTCTTTCTGAGTGGAAGTCCATCCATTCTCAGCAGCACTCGCTACCTCTAATTTAATATTTTTTTGGTTACAAGTCGAGTTACTAAGATTCTTATCGATCTGTGTTAGCGACGTTAAACAGAGTCCAGACACCAGCCGTTGAGTCATCAAACCTTGAGCAGAGTCTTTTGAATCTTTTGATAGCTTGGAAATGGGAGTCATCAAAATCGCGCTCATTGGAATGCTGTCCCTCATAGCTGTGATATTGGGCGATAGATCACCGTCACCATCTTTAGTCTCTAACTTTTTATTCATTTCCTCGATGGTTGCAAAATGGTTGGGCACAGCTTTCTTCTTCGGCGATTCACAAGTGAGTGACGCCCACCATTTCAGCTCTTTTTGTTCCCAACGAATATTTTTTGGGAAATACGGTTCTTCCCACCAATCCTGCGTGACACTCACCCCTTGACTAGGTTCGCTTCCATAAAAAAACATGGGGAACGGTGGCATTGCTAAAGGAACTTGCCGTACTACAAATGCTAACAAATCTTCAAACATAAACGACGAAGTTATGGACGCTGCAAGTTGCCCGTCAGCGGACCGGCTTGGCAGAACGCTATACTTCATAGACAAAGGAACCGAGCTTAGCTTTAACTGGGTGGCATCGCGTTTCCATAACTCAATAAATTTATGTGCTGTGGGGCTCGCTCCAGCAATCCGCTGCAAAAGTTCATATTTTGTTTTTAGTTCATTTATAAAGAAACGAATAACCGCAAAGCTGCCAACTGCTTCTTTTACTACTCCTTTAGCATCCTTATCTTGAGAAATCTGGCCTAAGTGGCCTAGCCCCGAAATAAGAATGGCAGAAGAGCTATCATCCGCAAGAATACGCTGCCCTAAACCCGAACTTTCATAGTAAAAATAAGTAGACTTCATGTCTCCCGACGATTTCGAAAATTCACATTTCTGAACTAGGGCTTCACCCTTGCTAAGATCTGATGCTAATTTTGAAGGCTCAGAAGCGATGCCTGCTATTGAGACAAGTATGCCGATAAAACCGGTGACCAAGTAGATATCCATGTTATTGATCAAAACGTGGTTCCCCTATCCATAATTTCACGAGCTTCGATTCATTTTACTATTGTAACCTATTTTATCCAGCTAGTGATATACTACCGTCTCATCTCGCTTTGTAGTTAAGGAATCGAATATGCGTGAACGTAGAATGTCCACCAGTAAATCTTCAAGACCTGTAATCGACTCCCTGCTTGTGCAAATTAGTGATAAGAACTCGGTGAGCGACCGAATCGACTGGTTAATTAGTCTATTTCATTGGATTCGCTCTGGCCGTGAGCAGTCGGCAAACACGCATCTTAAGTTTTTGTTTACTGTGATCGACCGCAATCCCGAATTAAAAAAGAAAATCGCAGCGACTCTTCGCTCCATTGTTAGAGATATCAACGCATTTGATTTATTCGTCTCGACCGGTATCGCTACTCAAGGTAATTTTCTGGCTGAGCTATACGAACGCTGCGTCCTAAGGTTTTTGCCGAAACCTCCTCGTCTGCATGATTTCGCCGAAATCGTCCATTTACTTTTCCCAAAGGCCGAAGACGCAGCCTGGCTCATGGAAGTAAGCGAAGACAATTTAAAGCAAATTATAGACTTACTTCATAATGAGGAACTGTCTGAGGATAAAGGCTGGAATTCGGTTTATAGCGATATGATGGAAGCCATCTTTTGTATTACACGTCAGATTCAGGTCCAGAGTTTCACCCCAGAAATTCGTATTCGTATCGGCAAAACCCATATCACTGACCTAGCTTTTTATAAGCTAGATGAAGTTGTCGGCAATGTCCTAGCAAGCAACCAACACAAGTCGATAGAAAAATTCCATCAAGTTCTAAATGAATGCCGTGAGAATATTAAGACTGCCTATCGTCACTTGGATGATGTCGGCGTCAGCGTCGAACTTGTTTACCAACTGGATCGATTACAGGCACAACTGCGACGCATCGAAATTCTCGTCGATATTATTGTTGATGAAAAAAATGGACCCGCGAAATTGCCACCGTTACTACATGATCTGGCAATTATGGCAGACGAGCGACGAAGTGTGCGGGCACTTTTTAGAGAGAATATTGCTTTGCTTTCTAAAAAGATCGTTGAGAACAACGCAGAAATTGGTGATCACTACATCACAAGAAATAAGGATGAATATAAAAGGATGATAGTAATGGCGATGGGCGGCGGGGCCATCACCTGTCTAACCGTTATTGGCAAAACTCATCTCGAACATCTTGATCTCAATTACTTCTCCAAAGGTTTTCTTGTATCTGTTTGTTATGCCGGAAGTTTTGTTTTGATTCAGACGCTAGGTTTCACTCTAGCGACCAAACAGCCTGCGATGACAGGGGCAGCATTAGCATCTAAGATTAAGCAATTGCTTGAATCTAAGGATTATACGGCGATCATAAATGAAGTGATGCTACTCGTTCGCTCACAGGTTGCGGCGGTTTTTGGCAATGTCATTGCCGTTGCTCCACTCCTTATTTTAGCGGAATTCGCCTACTTTCAGCTCATAGGCAGCCATATTATCGATGCTGAGTACGCTGAGACCGTAATAAAGGCTCATTCTGTTTTCGGGTTAACTCCTATTTATGCGGCTATGACAGGCGTATTTCTATGGCTCTCATCCGTTTGTGCAGGCTGGATCAGCAATTGGTTTGTGTTTCATGAACTGCCGGCTGCTATCGAATATAATAAGAACCTTCGCAACGTCTTAGGTTGGCAGCGAACCAAATCCATTTCAGCCTATCTCCGTAAAAATATTGCCTCGCTCGGTGGCAATATTTCACTTGGTTTCCTTCTTGGTATGACGTCAAAAGTCGCAGCCTTCTTTGGGGTCGTTATTGAGGCTCGGCACGTTACATTATCCACTGGAACTATAGCTCTGGCAGCTTCGGTGCTTGGACCCTCGGTAGTCGGAACCAAGATGTTTGCGTTTGCTGTTGCTGGCATTATTGTCGCTGGCATCCTTAACGTCACAGTGAGTTTTGGAATCGCACTCTGGATTGCTGGACGCTCTCAACGTCTTAAAAAGGCTCAGAGTCGGATCCTCTATCGAAGAATAGTTGCTGCGTTTCTACATAAACCCTGGCGATTTCTGCTACCAGCAAAGGCTTGAGCCATGCTTACATACAACGAGTTAGGAAACAAAAACCACCAGACCATGCTGTTTGTGCATGGCTGGCCCGATTCTGGCGATCTTTGGATGAAGCAAATGGCGCAGCTTAGCTCCGAGTATCACTGCGTGAGTGTCACTCTGCCGAATTTTCAGAATCCGATCGAAAAAGAAAGCAAATGGGGATACGATTTCGACCAGCTTACAGATTTCCTTGCCGCGACGATCCAAGAACAACTAAAAACTTCGAGTTTTAAAGATATTATTTTAGTCGGCCACGATTGGGGTGCTTATCTTTGCTATCTTCTGGAAAGGAAACACCCAGAACTTATCCGCGCTTTTATAACTTTGGATGTCGGTGGACATATGAAGCCAAATTCTGTCATGCACGCGCTGTTTATACTTGGATATCAGTGGTGGCTTATCCTAGCCTTTTTTATTGGTATGATTTTCCCACCACTTGGCAATGAAATGACTCGGTGGATTTCGCAAATTGCCGAGGCACCACGCGGACGATCTGTTCGTTCCACGATGAATTATCCCTATTTCTATTTCTGGCGATCCGTATTTCTTGAGAACTCTCAATCAATCAATTTAAAGTTTTATAAACCAACAAAGCCACTTCTTTATCTCTATGGCGCAAAGAAAAAATATCATTTTCATTCATCTCGTTGGATCAATATCGTTGAGAACAATAAAAGAAATAAAGTTGTCGCACTGCCCACGTTTCACTGGATTAGCATGGAAGAGCCAGTAACAACAGTACAAGTGATGAGGCAATGGCTTCTAACTCTCTAAGATCGGAACCTAACGGCACTCACTATTCAAAGTCTTACTCCACGCTTTCGGTGCAGGTGTAAATACCGGGAAGATAACTCGGAATCCTGGTTCTAAGATCTGACCTCTTGGATTCTTTGAAATATCAGATGCTGCGATCTCAGTTCGACTTTGCCCAAGGTAACTGACGAGTTCGGTCACGCCTTCTGCCGATTCGAGTCGATCTCGGCATTTTTCAAGAAAATGCTCCGCCTCTCCTTTGTGAAACGCCATCGTCTTGGTAGGATTTGATAAGTTTTCAAATAGCTCCGAAGCTCCGGCCATTTGACTTTTCAGTAGCGTATCCGCAAATTCTTTTCTCCAGTTTGAGCTCCAATGAATCGGAACAAGCGAGAGTAGGCCGCAACGGGTCGGCGAAAAGACTGGCCTCGTCATATCGACCGCCAAAACATCCGCGATAAATTCTTGATCGATTACATTCGGGATTAGCGACGCAATCGCCATGAGATCGGATCTCGCTTTTACAGGCGCAAGAAATCCATGGTCCGCATCCATTAAATTGGTCTCCGGGAACTTACTATTTTGCTTCCGCAAAGCCTCCACATACATATCTTTCCCTAACTCTATGACTGTCTTGCCGCCGATGCGAGCATCGACCAAAAAACTCGATGAAACATCGATATGGGTGCTCGATCCACCAAGCGGCTGGCTATCTGACTCGAAGTTAACTTCCTCAGGACAAAACAGTGGGCGTAAGGCCACCTGAGGTGAAGTCGCTTGTTTGTTCTTACGTTACGGTCACGGCAAATTCATCGGCTGAATGCAATGTCTTCATCACAGTCGCGACATTCCTATCAGGAATTCGATTTGCCAGGGGCAAAACTCGCTCTGCCATCCACCATGAATCATGCGGCGCTGCTAACTCTTTCATAATCGGACCGCCGGAGATATGGCAGCCTGAGCAACGTAATGTCGGGCCAAATACTGGTTCAGCATTATTCTTCGCATGCAGATTCTTTGTATCATTCCAAATATCTTGGCTATCACCTCTATAGAACCATTTTGAGCCCTGCGCTGGGCCTATAAGTTCATAGAAGTTAAACATCTCCTTGCGACTATCCCAGGCAATCAGCTCGATCATCAAGGATGAGTGAATCTGATCCTGATCGAGGCCGAGAGTGTTTCCGGCACCCGGTTCCGTAAAATGACCGAAGAACAATTCCTCTTTTGCAACTGGCTTCGTCAAATGAAGGGGACGAGCAATTTCGACAGTTTCAAAAAAACTAAAGCTTCCCTGACTTGGGTTGTGAAACCCCCTATTCCCTACCATTGCTGTCGTCATTTTTCCGCCTTCGCTCACGATGGCGGTCCGTAACTCCATAACATTGATAGGACATTTACTTTGCAGTGCTAAGATTTGAAAGACGGGGTCATCCAGATTCTGGACGACAGCGCCGTTGGAAGTAAGAACACGGCAAGCGGCCTCCAATCGCGGAGTCACAAAAAAGGCCAATATTATAAGAAATATTTTCATTTACAATCCCCTGAGCAGAGCGAAGCATCTGTGTTAGCTATTTAATATGCAGACCTTTTAAATTTGTAAAATCGATTGATTTTATGTATCTATCGAAACAACTAATAGACGGCTACGCCACAAAAGGATTCATAAATGCAAAAACTCTCCTCTTCACAACTCGAAGCCTTTTCAGCGGTTGCCAAGGCTGGCAGTTTCTCGCGGGCTGCCGAAAGCCTCCATATAACACAATCTGCGCTTTCGCAAAGGATTATGAATCTCGAAGCTGAACTTGCGACGGGTCTGATCATTCGCGATCCGTCCGGTCTGCGTTTGACAGCGATTGGCGAGACACTTTTGCGCTATTGCAGTGTCAAAGACAGCCTCGAACATGAGTTCTTAGCTAAAATATCATCCACCAAATCCGAACTCGGCGGTGTGATCCGTATTGCCGGATTTTCTTCTGTCCTACGCTCGGTGGTTATGCCGGCACTGGCGGAATTTATTGCCAATCACTCTCGTATTAGCATTGAATTCTACTGCCGAGAATTGGCCGATCTTCCCCATCTTCTAACCTGCGGCGAAGCAGATATCATTGTCACGTCCCAACCGTCTTCTCGACAAGAGATTACTACTCATGATCTGGGCTTCGAGGAGTATCATCTTGTAGAAAGTGCGAACATTAAAACACGAAAAGAGATTTATCTGGATCATGACGCTCACGATAAGACCACGTATGATTTTTTAAAACTAAACTCCGTCTCGACCGAAAGTATCCATCGAAATTACTTAGATGAAGTCTATGCACTTATGGATGGCGTTAAGTTAGGTTGGGGACGAGCCGTCCTGCCCAAGCACCTCCTTCGCAGTACGAGCGACTTAAAAATCGTCAAAGGCTATAAACCCCTTAAGACACCTGTGCAGGTTCAGTACTTCCGTCAACCTTATTACTCCAAACTTCATACGAGCGTCGTTGACCTTATATGTAAAAAATCACCTGCCTTACTCAGCAAGTGAATAGTTCCATCAAAGCCATAAAGGCATCAGCCATGCAAATTGAGTCCTGGGATCTTAAGAATAATAGCGGCGATATTTGTGGGTTTGCGGCGACCACTGAGGTCCAATCCATGGAACCCTTGAAGTTATCACCTGCAGAAATTTCGCTTGCGGCAAGGCAGCTCCTTAAAGAGCTTATTAAAGAAAAAATGCCTGATTTTAACGGTAGTCTGGAAAAAATACCTAATGATCAGGACGGTGTCCCTATTTTTCCACCAGGTCTTGTCGCTTCCATTTCGCACACCGAGTCTCGATTATTCGTGGTCTGTGGTTGGAGTCATCTCATTGATAGAATCGGTTGCGATGTCGAAAACATCATAACCGATAAAATTTGGCATGATATTCAGACTCTCTGTTTTACACCGCACGAACAGCAAATAATCACTCATACTGCTTCTGTTGACAAGCTCACGCTCGCTACGAGCCTGTTTTCAGCAAAGGAGTCCATATATAAATGTCACTTCCCAAGGCAACGGAAATTTTTTGATTACGACGCTTATGAGTTATGCGACGGTCGTTATAACGATAGCGTCCTAGTATTTCAAAAGACTCCTGCATATCATGGAGATGAATGGACAGCACTTCCAGGTAAGTCTATCGTATCGATCTTATCGAAAGATACCTATGTGATGACATGGACCATACAATATCTATGATGCTGCCTTTGTTTTATAACGCATGCTGTGACAACTTGCTTAGGTAGCGTCGCACGATTTGCGGCCGCGCCGGCTTCACAATCCAACCATTTACGTGCAGCTGTTTACCGATGGCAATTGTTTCTGGCGAGCTCTCCGTTGTCATGACGACGATTGGTAATTGAGACCATTTTTCATTTGCACGAACAATTTTGATAAACGCAAATCCATCAAGAATCGGCATATTTAAGTCCGTAAGAATCATTTTAATATTGGGATGCTTATGCATTTTCTGAATCGCTTCTTGACCATCTGCCGCCTCTACGACGTCACAACCTTCTGCCTCCAAAAGAGATTTCAGAGCGATACGGACTGTTGCCGCATCATCGACAACTAGAACAGACCATCCCTGACCCG
>CAZUYQ010000009.1:4913-29416 GCA_964624705.1 uncultured Polynucleobacter sp. | reverse complement strand
TTTTCCAAGCAGGCGCAGAGCCTTATCAGCAGGCACCAAACCGGCAGACTCTGCTTTCGCATAAAGAGCCTGAGCCATCGCTCGATTTTCTTCAGTGTCTTCGAAATCCTTGGAGATGATTTCTGCTAAAGAAAACTGTGCCGTGGTATTGCCAAGCTTCGCAGCTTTTCCCCACCACTTTGCCGCTTCCTTTGGATCGGCATTCGACACCTCAATGCCAAGTTCATAAAAAAGTCCAAGCGCCGACTGGGCTTCCACGTCTCCCGCCTCGGCTCGAACTTTTAACTCTTCAACGCTAGTTTTCTTTTTTGGATTTGTGCTCATGCTAATATTGTAGCAGCAGAACTCAGACTCGCTCAAATGTCAGAAGAAAAATATCTTGATCGCGACCACGATGCCGGACCGTCCACGGGGCAAGATTTTCCCGCCATCTCAATTCATTCATCTTTTTGACAAAACTTTGAATATACGCACGGCCTGGATCCGAAATCACAACCACCGTATTCTCATCACAGTAGCTATCGATGACCTTGGAAAAAAGATCCGCGTGCTGAGATTCATAAAGAACGTCACTTGCAATGACATAATCAAAGGCTTGGGTTGAATTCTCGGCAAGCCCATCCCAGTTTGCAACGATGTAGTCTAGATGGGGATCGCCGTTGCGAACAATATTCGCATCCAAAAACCTTGGCACATCAGGGTGACCATCACTCAGTGTTACGTCAGCACCATATTTTGCTGCGACCAATCCCGGTACTGCCAGTCCACACCCAAGTTCCAGGACCCGTTTGCCCTTGAGCTTTGACTGTTCACCTTCACGAGCAACCCATTCCGCCAAGGCCAATGCAGACGGCCATATGGATCCAAAATACGGAGCAAGGTGCTCGATCTCTTCAGCGGGATGATTGCTTGCGCTTAACCAACTGAAGACGAGATCAATAGCACCTTCAACGTCTAGCAAATGATACATCTCGAGGCTAACACGACCAAACCTCAGGGATTCCACAACGGTAGGGTAATCAAGCTTGGTGATCAAATGACTCGATCGTTGACCTTGAATAACTCGTAGCGGCATTTTTTTCCTACCAAACTCGAGCCCAAACGGCTTTTAGATAGCGCGTCTCTGGAACATTCACTAAATGAGGATGATCGCCGGCAGCGCCTGAAACCTTGAAAATTTGAACTTCTCGTTTTGCCTGGTAAGCGCCACGGCGAACTGATTCTAAAAATTCTTCCTCACTAATTAAGCCTGTGCATGAGAATGTTGCAAAGATTCCACCTGGCTTGACCACAGCAAGAGCAGAACGGTTCATATCGCAGTATTTCTTAAGCGCAATACCAACGTCTTCTTTGTTTCTAGTTTGTTTTGCAGGATCAAGGATAACGACATCCCATTTTTTACCGTTTGCTGCAGCGTCTCTAAGCCAAGGGAAAAGATCGCTATGTACAAACTTAATCTGAGCATCATTTAGTTTTGCATTGTGCTCAGCAAGCTTTAGAACTTCTTCGTCGAGATCAAGTCCCGTGACTTCTCTTGCTCCACCAATTGCTTTTGCATAAACCGCAAAGCCACCGCTGTTACAACAAATATCTAAAACCGTACCGCCACGAACCATGTCTGCGAGGAATTTACGGTTATCGCGTTGATCACAGAAAAAGCCTGTTTTGTGCTTAGAACCTGGTGCGACGTGAAACTTAAGTCCGTGCTCTGTAATCGTTACAGGCTCAGGCAGCGCAGGGCTGCGAATATCAATCGATTCTTGCTTCTGCACATGTTCTTCTGCAAACCAGTAAAGTTTACAGTTAGGAAATAATTTTTTAAGTACTTCGCAGATCACTTTGTGTTGGCGGTACATGCCACCTGCAAAGTATTCAATAACAACCAAGTCACCAAATTTATCGACAATCAAGCCACTGAGGCCATCGGCCTCGCTATGAACAACGCGGTACGAGTCAGTCACAGTTTCGACTTTTAGAACATGCTTACGCAAGGCAAGTGCTCGGCCGATCCGGTTCGCGAAGAATTCCTCGTCGATCTCCTCGTTCTGATCTTCCGTTAGAATTCTTACAGAAATACGTGAATGACCATTATAGAGACCGCGGCCCACCCAAGTGCCATCAGGGTCGACAAGATCAACCACAGTGCCGTTCTTTACCTTGTTCTCACCTTGAACCCGTTCCACCATTCTCTGAAACACCCACGGGTGCGAGAATTTTTTTGGGGTTTTCATGCGGACCATAGGAAGTTGGCTTGATGCCATAAGGAGACCTCGGATTAATAAATTTAGGAAGGGTCGCGATATAGCATGACTATTAATAAATATTCAAGAATTTAATGAAATTACTTGTGATTAAAAGCAAAGCTATGTATAGATCAACGCCGATTTTAACCTTTCGTGTTTGGAGCCCTAAATGGCTGATTCTCGTTCGTCGTCCCCCCGTAAGTCCTCTCATTCAAAGCCATATTCGAAACGTCCTAAAAAAGACGGGGAGAATGAGAGCACTGCTGAGCGTAAGCCATGGAAACCTCGCACGGACGATACGGATCGTCCCGCTCGACGTGGCCCACCGTCATCGGGTGGTGACCATAGAGCAGCACCTTCCGTCCTGCGGCTCCGCGTGGAGATTCCCGTGACGACCGCCCTGCTTATCGTGATCGCCCTTCAGCACCTAGAAAAGACGCACGCGGCGACCGTTCCTCTTTTAGAGACAGCGCCCCAAAACGTAATGACGATCGTCCTGCAGCGCCACGCCGTGATGGTGGCTGGGATGACAATCGTTCAAGAGATAGCAAACCACGTTTCGGTAAGTCGGAGCGTAAACCGCAGTTTGAAAAACCAGAGCGTAGCCGGTTTCAAGAGGAAGAAGGCAGCGAAGAATGGCCAGTATTCGAGCGCCCAGCACGCCGAGTCCCTGAGGGAGCAGACCGTCTAGACGAAATCAAGGCTTGCGGTTTTAATGCCTGCCGAGCAATTTTTAAAGCTAGAAAAACAGATATTGTTCGTGCGTATGTCACCGAAGAAACTATGAATGAATTCGGCGATATGTTGAAATGGTGCGCCAGCAATAAAAAAGCTTACCATGTCGTAACATCTGACGATCTCAACAAGATTTCAAGCTCCACGCATCACGAAGGTGTTTGTGTGATTGCAAAAACAAAAGCGGTAAGCTGGCCTACTCTTAAAGTGAAACTTGCTGCTGAAAAAACTGCCACATCTCTTATCTTAATTCTCGAAGACGTCGGCAATCCCCATAACGTCGGAGCGATTGTTCGCACAGCGGCTCATTTCGGCGTTAGCGCGATCTTAGCCCCTGGCCTCGAAACATTTAAGCCATCACCTGCCCTTTTACGGACTGCCGAAGGCGGCTCCGAACAAGTTGATATCGTAGCAACTCCCGCGCTAGCAACGTTAGCCGTAGAATTGCGTAAACTAGGCTTTAAGATCTTATCGACTGCGGCTAATGGCAAGAGTCAGCTCTATAGCGACGGTGTTCTAGGGGCTCGTACAGCACTGATTATCGGCAATGAAAGCCGGGGTATCTCTGCTGAAGCTCGCAAGATCGCAGACACAACCTTGGCGATTCCTGGAAGTGGAACGATTGACAGCTTAAATGTGTCGGCAGCAGCTGCAACTTTGTGCAGCGAGTTCTGGCGTCGACACAGGACTTGACAGCGACCGGGCCAAATTCTATAACGTTTGTCCCATGCGGCTATAGCTCAGTTGGTTAGAGCGCCACGTTGACATCGTGGAGGTCCCCTGTTCGAGTCAGGGTAGCCGCACCATTCTTACCCAACCCAAACCCAAACTCTTTATTAACCCGAGCGAGGTTGTTCGTTCCGGTCGTCGCTGCGATTTTTCGCGTCGTCGTCCGGGCAAGAAGGCACCCGTGCGTCTAAAATTTCGCTAACACTCCTCCATCATCGTCTAAATTTTTATCGTGGTATGACGCGTTCCACTATCAAGTTGCTCGCGAAGCGGCTTTTCTACACGCACCTCTGCCAAGCGGCGACTTGCGACTCCATTATTTTTCCTCGGGCTATGACGATCCGGTACAAAGGTCCGCAAAGCTGTTGGAGTTTGATCGTAGCGCGGGCTTGTGATGATTAAATGTGCAGATGCCTTGTGAGATACAATGTGATAGGCTAAATCCTGCGTTAAAATGGAGGTTCTGTGACCAAGCCAGTTGTAAAAAGGTGGGCCTTTTCGCCTCACGCGACGACTCGCATGATGGAACGGGGGATCTCGGTTGATATCATTCAGCAACTGATCGAGGCGCCTGATTTGGTAGTCGCTCAGGGGCCGAAATGGGTGTTCGCAAAGGCGTTTAGTGCACGTCACGATAATTTGATCGCGGCAGTTCTGTTAGAAAGAAAGGACATAGATTTATGGATCGTGCTCACAGTCATGATAAATTTTCAAGCCAAGTGAAAACGAAAGCTAAGAAGCCGAGTAGAGCGACGAAGCCCCAGCAATTTCCAGTGGTATCAATTGATAAAGATGCTGACTTTGCATCCATCAAGCTTGCCCCTGGAATCGAGGCCAAGAGTTATTTAAAAGATGGCGTGTTATTTTCTGAGGATGCAAAGGGTCGGGTGATTGAACTTCAGATTCTGAACATAAGTCTCACGACTACACCGCGTCCAAAGAAGCCTCGTAAAGCAGGTTAAGCGAATGAAGATAACCTACGACACCCCGAGACGGACATTCTACCCCAAATCCGAAATTCCGGAGCCAAAACTTTTTTCGTTCACTCACTTGTAGCCATTTTTTTGGTCTGTGAGCGGCAAGAGCGCATCGGTGCGTCTTTTTCCTAACACTCCTCCATCATCGTCTAAATTTTTATCGTGGTATGACGCGTTCCACTATTAAGTTGCTCGCGAAGCGAGCTTTTCTACACGCACTTCTGCCAAGCGGAGACTTGCGACTCCATCTAGGCACTCGGCACCTGCCATCGAACCAAGCATCATTGCCTCAAATTTATCAAGTGATCGACCATTGCCGGATACGAGGACCGGCATCGATTCTTTGATCGAATACCGTAAATTAAAAGCCTTAAATGCCTCTGAACCTAAGACCAGTCCGCCGTATATAGAAAGTGATTTATCTGTCGTCGCAATTTTGATATTCGTAAGCACAGCAGAGTTCCTATTTGGGTTTTGTTTAGCGACAACCAAAATAGCGAACTCTGTTTTTATGTCAACTATCTCACAAGCAAAATCCTTTGGATAAATTTTCGATTTGGGTGATGCACTCTGATAAGCATCAAAGTTATGATATGCAAGAGTTGCAAAGATTTTTATGCGAATGGAATTTCAGATGCGGGATAGAAAATAGAACGATTGAATTGCATCTGTTACTACTTATTGTAACAATTTTGCACCCCGTCAATAAAAAAGCGGGGTTGATCTTTCTTTGTGGCATGGTCGTAGATCGTCAAAATATCGACAATATTAATTACATTCAATTCTGTGCCACCGAAAGCATTAGTATACCAAAACGCAAATCCAATGATGTTGTACTCGTCAGGCTTAGTTTGCTGTGGATCGAGAATCAACCAGCGATATGGCGGTCTTGGAAGGATGGAGTCTGGCTGGATAACAAGTCGAGGCTCCGTTTGCATCATTGAAGTGTGCTTATTGTTTCCTAGCAAATCAGAACTGCTAGATGAAAGAGCCTCACTAGTTTCTTTATAGTAAGTTCCCTTGAATAACGTATCGTGTTCATAATCATAAATTGCCGTGTTTTTACCATCTCGAGGACGCTCCCAAATAATATCTCTGAAAAACGCGTTTTTTCCGATATTTTCACAATCGACAAGCGAGATTTTAGCCACCTTACTTGTAAGTGCTGCTTTCAACATTTCCTTGAGTTTTTCATCATTAAGCAAAACATTATCTCGTAATCGGTAATTCGTAAAATAATCACCACCCGTAGGCTTATAGTCACTGTTATCCTCGAAGGTGACTACGAGTCGGTCTTGAGCCTCATTGGAAGAAGCTGCGTCATTTAAATTGGACGATTTTGACGATTTGCATCCAGCCGCAATAAGCCCAACAACAACGAAAAGGATATTATACGCTATTTTCATTTTCACCTCATTGCATCTGATGTTAGAGGACAAAACTTTACCTCTTTAAATACTTCTCAGATAGATTTTGCTCGTGCGCTTCTAATCTGCATGATCGATTTCTCCTTTAAGGACAGGCCGTTACTTCCTTGACTTTCTCCCAGCCATTGTTGCCCATGTAAACATTTACATTGCCTTCATTATCAAGATACAGAAGGATATTCTCGCGATAACAAGTCTTGATAAGTTGTCCGCCCGGTAGTTCTCGAATTTCATATTGTGTCTGCCCGAGAAGCTGCGTCGCTCTAATAAAATTTTGGTAAATATCTCCGGTAAACTTGGATTTGCAGAATTGTAGTATTTCATTTTTAGAAGGAGGAGCTTGCTCTGGCCTTCTGATATCGCTAAAAGCCTTAGCATAATCAACGTTGCTACCAAAGACGACAAGATTGAGATGTGCACGGCAATTGTATCTCCAAGTACCGTAATAATTCGAATATAACTCTGCGCCGACCCCGTCGATGTTTCCCCAATCCTCTGTAATATCGTTTTTGCTAGCAATCATCACAGACGATGCCGCAAACACCGACGACGCAGAAAGCATGCTTACTGACGTCAACATCCTTAGAAGCTTCATCCCAGTACTCCGGTTAATTGTTAATGTTCAGTGCACTTAATATTGTACGGCATTGCAGAGCAATCTACTATACTGACTGATGCGATTTTGTTGCAGAATTGTAACAACATTGATCGGCGCAACCGGGTAGTTAAGTGACCAAAGCGTCTGCCATCGGCTATTCAACGACACCAGTGTGGTCGCTGATACAGATCTCGCTCAACACCACCGTTCGAAGTATTTTTTAACGAACCGACTAATCGAGCGCTCGACAATGAATTCCACCAGGTTTTGCTCTTTGATGTTGATAAACTGTTCTAATATCAACGAAAAGCATCTTTCCCCAAGAACTTTCCTACTCTCTCGATGATCTCTCCATTCAACAACCACCTCATGACCTTGATGACTAATAATCCAATCTGTTAATCAATCCCATAGTACAACGAGATTTTTTCCGTAATAACTTGGAAAATTTAGTAGTGATGCGATTTGAGTGTGAAAGCCGTTCTCGCCTTGAATTGATTTTCCCTCATGTACCAATTCCGTCATTTGTTGAACAAGACCAAACAGGGCAGCCGTCATGCGGATGAATCAATTTATTGTTTTTTCTCACTTGAAGCAGTAAATTTATAAGTACTTCATCTCTTAAATCGGAGCGACTCATGACGATCAGCAAATATTGCGGCTACGCGGCTCTTTTGGCATTCAGATTCGGCCTCTTTGCGATCCCTTCTAGTTCCGCAGCAAATACACTGACGCTCCCTATGAATGCGGGAGATATCGCCACATTTCTGGCTGAACAAAATAATCCAACCGTTGAATCATTCCTCGCGGCATTACCAATGTCCTTGTCGCAGAATTTTGTACTCATGCATGAATCTCGCTCTATGCAACAAGCAACACCCCGGCAGCCGAGGCAAATTCTTTTTGGTTCTGACGCTCGGTTTTTACTCGCAGTAAGCGGTGTTCCCGAAGATCCCCGCTATAATGAACTAGAATTCGCTGAATTTGAACCCACGACCGGCCGCTATCATTTCGGAGTTATTAGCTTTGTAGCAAACGGTCCAGCAACCGTCACAAAAGACGTGGCGTTCTGCCAAAATTGTCACGGAGCAGTTCCACATCCTATATGGGCACCCTATCCTGATTGGAAAGGTGCCTATGGCAATGATCGCGGCGCAATCGAGAAAGACCTACAACAAGATTTCGCTGCTTTTTTTGCAGCAGCACCCACATCTCCGCGCTATCAGCATCTGAGTTTTCGCAAAACTGCGGATCAAACAAGCTTTCTTTTACCAACGAGATATTATCCGTATCCTAATACGGACTTCAATCATGAACTCGGCAGCACTATCGCACTCGGTACACTAACTCGTTTAAAGAACCATCCAAGTTACAATACTTGGAGCGTAGCGGCGCTCGCCGCAAGCTCCTCTCTTTATTGTAGCAAAACGAACGCGTGGTTCGATCTCTTACAAAAAATCAATACTGCATATGCCCCGATTGCGTCTCAATACACTCCGACCAGCAAACTGGACGTCAAGGCTCTGAGACTATTAGGAGTCGACCCGGTCACTGATCTATCGCTCGAAAAAATGGCTGACATACCGGGTGGCGGCGGTGCGTGGCAAACTGGGGCTTACAGACTAGAGGAAGCCGTTGCATTTCAAATATTAGTAGATACGTTCACTCGCGATTCGGCCCTTGAATCTTTATTTGCATCAGAGAAAGAGACAATCGATAGAATCAAACGACGATCCCTCTTAGTTGGCGAAGAGCGAGCTAAAGCCCTTGAGACGTCGGCCGCATGGTTCCTCTTTTTCGACGTATTCGACCCGATTAACCTAAATTAAAACGAACGCGACGCCGTTTGCCGCCATCTTGTATCGATGATTCAATAAACTCATCAGGCCTAATTCAGGGTTATAAGGTGGCGCATGAGCGCGCCACCTTCTAGGACCGAATATCACTTATTTGCTGATTGTCAAAGTCGGAAGCGTGAACGAACGTCCATCTCTCAGCATGACGACAGCCTCAGCAGTCTGACTCTCGCCCTGGCTAAGTCGATACATCTTACTCATAAAGTCCGCCTTAGTAACAACGACGCTCTTGGACGCCCTGTTACTACTTATGAATGCCTCGCGGCCATCTACCTTATAAGTAATTGACTTTATTTTCTGTAAAATCGCGCTATCCGCATCGACCATCATGACATACGAAAGAATGCCCCGAGCTGGTCTATATTTGCGCTGAGACCAGCTTAGCTTAAAGGAATCCGCTGACATGCCATCTGATGGTTCAACACTAGGGATCGGAGTTGGATTAACGGTTGGAAGCGGACTATCGCTAGGAACTGGAGTCGGCACCGGCGCTGGGCCGGGTTCACTATCAACCTTTTGGAGCGCTTTACCACTATCATCATAGACTGTTAAATCGGTGATGCTCCACGCGGAACAATAAGATGATTTGCAGTAAGTAAACGGAAGATATCCATAACCATGATCTCCCCAGGATGCACCCCAGGAATTTTTAATCACAAAGTAGCCACCGCCGCCAACGCGACTATCTATGACAATACCGGTAACAGCAATCGCATGACCGCCTTGAGATCTGCCACCGGGGGTAACAATGCCACCTTCTTTTGGTTGCATAAAAGAGCTGTTCACATCCAAATTGATCACCACTGGATTCCCTGCTCTCACCGATTCCACTAAGTGGGTGAGATCAAATTGAATTGCGTGGTTCTGCTGCAATCGAGCCCTAATTTTCGAATCTGCGCCTGGTTTTTTGCTGCCATTATATGGCCACTGCGCCTCATCGATAATTCCTATCGATTTTGCGGTACTGAGTGAAGGCGGAGTTGCGTATTGACGGTACGATTGAAAGTGATGAATCTCAGATAAATCGAGCGAAGTTTTGTAAAGTCGGTTGGATAAGTTCTCTAGTGTTGCAATCGTAGCGAAAGCAGTACACCAGCCTCTGCTACCTTGATTACGAATGCCAGTATCGTTAGAACGCAAATCCACAACTTCACGACCATCCGTCGTACTATCGAGACCCAATAAATTAGTTTCTTCAACAACTAGCGCTTTACCAGAACGATCAAATTGATCCACTGGAATTAAAGATTTTTGGCGGGTAGCGAGATCATCTGCGCTTGCGGCCTGCAGTGGTAACTGATCCATTTCCTGCATAGCTAAGACGACTGCTTCCGATTCCATAGTTTAGTATTTTTCAGCGGACGCATCGGTACTCGAAGCCACCTTGCTGCCGTCGCGAGCCTCGCGCTGAGCCTGATTTCCACAGCTTTGCAGCATCAGTGTGGTTGCTATAAGCAACCCACCTCGCATGCCCCAGTCATTCAATTTCATAAAACTCATACATCATCTCCTCTAAATATTAGTTCAGGCCTGGTTGTCAGACCTCCCAGGCATTCGGAGATGATTGGGTAAATATTTACATTAAATAAATGACCAGAAGACCTGCATAGATTCGGCGACAAAATCAGCCAGTTATATTTAATCGCGACAACTGCAGGTTTGGAATTGATTGCCGGGATTTTATGCGTGCCGTCTATAGACGACGAACATCTAAGTTATTTTGTGATGGTCTTATTTCGTCGCCATGGCAATAATAGATTTCACGTTCGGAGGAGATTACTATGAACAAGGATTACGCCACGACTAAAATACTAGGAAAAAAATGGTTATCCATATGAGCGACAACACAGCTAAAGAAAACTGGCAAGAATCCATGTACGATGACGACTTGGCTAATCAAACGATCAATTCAAAGCAATTTCTTGATCTCGCAGTTAAAGAAGCAAACTTTCTTATCGGTCATTTAGGTCTATCTCCATCTGCAAAATTACTTGACGTCCCCTGTGGCACCGGTCGCCACGCCCTTCACTTTGCGAACTCAGGCATTGCAGTAACTGCATTAGATATAAACGAGGGTCTCTTAAAGGTCGCAAAAGAAAATTGCGGCAATCTTGCTATCGACTTCGTGAAAGCGGATATGCGTAATCTTAGTCATTACTACGACAAATTCGATGTTGTCGTGAACCTATTCTCAAGTTTTGGATACTTTGGCACGGATAAAGCCAATGAATCCTGCTTAGACGAAATGATTGCTTGTTTGAGGCCCGGCGGCAAGTTAGTAGTTCATTTGATTGAACGGACCTGGTTGATGAAAGTGTTCCAACCCGTGTCTTGGAGCGAAACAGAAACTCAATTTTGTATGGATGGTCGGAGTTATAATCCAAAAACTCACTATATTGAATCAAACTCAATTCATTTCAACAAATCAACGAGTCTCGCAAAACGTTATTACCATAAAATGCGCCTATACAGCGCCGATGAAATGGTGAGCTTATTTGAAGCAAAAGGCCTCAGAGACATTCAAATCATTGGGAACTTTGATGGTGCAATATTTGAAAAGGGTGTCTCTACCCATCCCATCTATGTCGGTACAAAAGGATAAATAGTCTCAATCTAAGACGTTAGTCCACATTCAGCCATGTTATCGCAGCTGTTAGGTCATTATAGAAGACCCGATGATCGCCCTCGGCAAACGCAAGTCTCGCCAGGTAGGCAAGCTTTGTATTTGGTACTACGATCGCCCTGCGCAGCTTTACATGTTCGATACTTTTATCCAAAGCCCACTGTGACAGAGGTACTTCTATGGGTGGTGTTTCCATCTCAAGAGCATCGTACAAAATCCGGCCCTGCTCGGTTTCTCTCACCAGAAGAAGTATACGTTCCTGTGCTTCTTTAAGAAGTTCTTCCGTCGGCACTCCTCGCACCCTGGCGACAATAATGTTCCCTACTGGTTCAATCCAAAGTTTATGTTCCATATCAAAGACCTGTAATTCTCTTCAGTGTCTGCGGTCCGACTTGTTCATACGATGCAAACTTCATCGTATAAGTAGCACGCCCCTGACTTATCGATCTAAGTTGTGTGGAGTAGCCAAACATTTCAGATAAAGCTGCTGTAGCTTCAACACTCTGAAGATGTCCCTTCAGCGTGACGTTGCTCACTTGCGCACGCCGACTATTAAGATCTGTCATCACATTTGAGAGATAATCTTCCGGTACCATCACCTCAAGCGCCATCACAGGTTCAAGCAATATGGGCTTCGCATCGCGAAGGCCGCGGCGTAAAGCCATACCTGCAGCGACTTTGAAGGCATTTGGATCTGGAATTTGAGGATCAAACCGACCGTCGACTAGCGTCGCCTTGACGCCAATAACCGGGAAGCCCACAAGCGGACCTGCGAGCATTGCTTCTTCAATACCTTTTCTAACTTGCTCGATATGAATTTTCTGAAGCTTTGGCTCTTTCACTTTATTCTCAAACACAAGGCCGCTGTCCTTTGTTCCAGGCTCAAACATGATCCGCACTTGCGCGAACTGATTAATACCCTGACCTTCGCGTTTATAAACTTCCTCAATCTCTCCGCCAGTGGAAATCGTCTCGCGATAACTGACCTGCGGACTTCCGACATTCACCTCAGCCTTAAATTCACGCTTAAGCCTGTCCACAATAATGTCCAGATGCAGTTCGCCCATACCGCTTAAAAGCGTCTGCCCTGTTTCACCGTTATAGCTCACTCGGAACGATGGATCTTCATTTTGCAAGCGCTCTAAAGCTTTTAAAAGTTTGTCCGAATCAGCAGAACTTCTCGCCTCAATGGCGATCGCTATAACAGGCTCAGGAAATACAACAGACTCAAAGCGAATCAAATGTTTTTGATCACAAATCGTATCACCAGTCGCAATCAGTTTAAAACCCGCGATAGCAACGATATCGCCAGCCGAGACTGAGGTTAACTCTTCACGATCATTGGCCTGCATGCGAAGAATTTTTGCAATGCGCTCACGTTTTTCAGTGCGCGTGTTCATCACAACCTCACCAACCGAAATCGCACCCGAATAGACTCGTACATAGGTTATTTGACCGACAAAAGGATCCGTCATGATCTTAAAGGCAAGGCCCGAAAAAGGTTCCTCCGGTAATCGTTTCCGCGTCAGAGTTTTTTCTTCGTCTTCAACATCCATCCCTTGCACGTCGGGCAGATCAAGAGGAGACGGCAAATAATCTAAGACCGCATCAAGAAGCGGTTGCACGCCCTTATTTTTAAATGCACTTCCGCAAAATACTGGAACCAGCTTAAAACCAATGGTAGCACGACGTGCCGCCGCTTTAAGTTCCGTCTCAGTAATAGTTTCACCACCCAAGAACTTCTCTGCCAGTACATCATCGGCATTTGCTACCTGCTCGACAAGGTTCTCACGGGCCAGCGATGCATCATCCTTAAGTTCCGAAGGAATCTCCGTTTCATCCCATTTATCGCCCTTCACCTCACCTGGCCCCCAGACGAGGGCCTTCATACGGATCAAATCCACGACACCAGAGAAATGATCTTCGCTGCCAATTGGTAGCTGAAACGGAACAGGATTTGCTGCCAGGCGCTCACGCATGCTATTCACCGACATTTCAAAGTCAGCGCCAACGCGGTCCATTTTATTGACAAAACAAATTCTCGGAACTTTATATTTATCCGCCTGGCGCCAAACTGTTTCTGACTGTGGTTCAACACCGCTGACACCATCAAAGACAGCTACCGCGCCATCAAGGACTCGAAGTGAACGTTCTACTTCAATCGTAAAATCTACGTGGCCCGGCGTGTCGATGATATTGATCTGATGGTTTTTCCAATACGATGTCACCGCTGCTGCAGTAATGGTAATTCCACGCTCTTGTTCTTGGATCATCCAATCCATCGTTGTATTGCCCTCGTGGACTTCACCAACGCGATGAATTTTTCCGGTATAAAAAAGAATACGTTCAGTTGTCGTGGTCTTACCGGCGTCAATATGCGCCATAATACCAATATTACGTAACGTTTTTAGATCGATAGGTTTGGCGCTCATTTGTGCTCCCTGAGATATTGAGGGAGCAAAGATTAACACAGCTTAGAGGCGCCGTCGACGGTGGTCCTATCACGCAGCCGGCATCTTCACTTTTACGGATGTTCCCAGGCTGACCCCGGAACTATTTATTGCGATCGATCCGCCCATATCGGTCAGCATGCGTCTGGCACCAGCAAGCCCATATCCGTGGCCAGTCCCCTTTGTCGAGAAGCCATGGGTACCAATCAACTCCAGCTTATCGGACGAGATACCACAACCGGAATCCCGTATCTCCAACACTATGCGGTCTCCTTCCAGCTTGGAGGAAAGGCTGACATATCGCTCTGCAGTGTCCGCACTCAAAATAGCTTCTCGCGCATTCTTTAGCAGGTTGAGTAAAATCGATAAATAAATCTCATGATGGCCGCGAATCTGGAAGTCATGTAGTTGATCCTGCCTTAATGAAATCCCGGCTCGAACAAACCGCATACCCTCAATCTCGATCGCATCACCAATAACGCTGAGCAACGAGAAATTTGTCTTCTTTTCTAAACTCGCAACCATTGCTTGCTGAGTCGAAATAAGTTTAGCCATCATTGAGACCATACGTTCATGCGTCTCTAGAACCTTGCCAACGGCTTCACGCGTGACGTGATTAACTCCACGGTCCAGATCCATGAGGCGCTCAATATGCGCTGGGCTATTAGACAAAACGGAAAGACCGTTATTAACATCATGCAAAATCGAAGTAACAGCCTCACAGGTGGCAGACATCCGTTCGAATTCGATGCTGCGCTCGCCCGGACGCTCTCGCTGCGCCGCCCTTGAGCCATCATCAACAATACGATTCAGTCGACCCACGATCAAATTCAAGCCATTTTCAATATCATTTAACTCAGCAATTGGATTTCGCGACTCAACCAGAGCGAAATGTTCAGGACGATCCTGAGTGGTCACTTGTTTCAAATACAACGCCATCGCAGAAATATGCCTTGTCACTTCACGATGAAAGATCAAAGCGCAAAGAATACTAACCAAAGAAACTCTTAACACTTGGCGCACCGCAATCGTTGAAGCCATATTAAAAAGCTCACCATGGAACAATCCTTGACCGAAAACCCCGCAAGTTTGAGTTGAAATTGTAAAAAAACCCCAACCCGAACTGGGAGCTAACATCTGCGAGCAATTTAAATAAACACGTATAAAGGTCTCAACAACAAACAACAGAGCGACAGCGCCGCAAGCCATGCTAAGGCGCCATGCGAGCTTTTGGTTGAGAGTGATTGGTACAATTTCCATAAGGTTCTTGCCCATTCTGTCGATATTTTTAGCCAGATGCTCAATTCTACCAAAAAAAAGACCACCCTGAAAAGGGTGGTCTTAATGTTTAAAATAATCCAAACATAATCAAACGAATGCTATTACCAACGGAAGTGAGCAAATGCTTTGTTCGCGTCAGCCATCTTATGAACGTCTTCACGACGTTTGATAGCTCCACCGCGTTTGTTAGCGGCATCGAAAAGCTCTGCTGCAAGCTTTTCACGCATCGAACGACCAGCGCGGTCACGTGAAAACTCGATCAGCCAGCGAATTGCAAGTGCTTGACGACGGTCAGCACGAACTTCGACTGGAACTTGGTAGTTAGAACCACCAACCCGGCGGCTTTTAACTTCAAGCAAAGGACGGGTATTTTCAAGTGCAGCGTGGAAAACTTCCAGGCTGTTCTTAAATGTACCAAGTCCTTGCGGACCTTTGCCATCAATCAACTCAAGAGCGCCGTAAAAGGCTTTCTCCGCTGCTGACTTTTTGCCGTTAAGCATCATACAGTTCATAAATTTGGTTACAACCGCGTCCTTATAAATAGGATCGGGTAGAACTACGCGTTTTGCTGCGACGTGACGACGAGCCATGGTCTATTTCTCCTTATTTCTTCTTAGCAGGTGCAGCTGCAGCACCGGCTTTAGGCTTCTTAGCACCATATTTCGAACGACCTTGACGACGTGCGTTGACACCTTGACAGTCCAAAGTACCGCGGACAACGTGATAACGGACACCCGGAAGATCTTTTACCCGGCCGCCACGTACAAGAACCACGGAGTGCTCTTGAAGGTTGTGTCCCATGCCACCAATGTATGAAGATACTTCAATACCATTTGTAAGACGAACACGAGCCACTTTACGAAGCGCTGAGTTAGGCTTCTTAGGTGTAGTCGTATAAACGCGTGTACAAACGCCACGGCGGAAGGGGTTATTGTTCAGTGCTGGCGACTTCGACTTGTATTTAACTTTGTCGCGTCCCGAAGCGATAATCTGCGTAATCGTAGGCATTCGGATTCCTCGTCAATTTGGAAAAAACGGATGGTATCGATACCAAAGGCCAGGACCCTTGGCAAGTCCTAATTGCATGATATCTCGATGTTCAGCACCATCAAAATATCTTATGCAATCGTCAGGACCTACCCTAGGACTCCTGGCCTCCCTGGCCAATAGCCATCCAACCTTAAAAATTCACTGCATCAACAGCAGCTTAAATCCTCAAACCAGCACTTTTCAGTGCGCAACAGCGTGTTCTGCTTGACTTTCGTTGGCTGCAGCAGAACTACGGCCCTCAGCACCTGCAACAGTAGCCTTGAGGCCACGGTACGCAGTCGCTCCAGTTCCAGCGGGAATCAATCGACCCATAATCACGTTCTCTTTCAAGCCGCGGAGATGATCGACTTTGCTGTTGATACTCGCTTCCGTAAGGACTTTTGTAGTCTCTTGGAAGGAAGCAGCCGAAATAAAGCTGTCGGTCGACAAACTTGCTTTCGTAATACCAAGCAACAGAGGCTCATAAGTTGCTGGGCGTTTTCCTTCAGCGATCAGTTTATTGTTCGCATCAAGAACTTCGGCCAAATCAACTTGTTCACCAGGTAAGAAGCGGCGAGCATCACCAGCTTCAAGAACCTTAACCCTGCGCAACATCTGACGAACAATCACTTCGATGTGCTTGTTGTTAATTTTTACGCCTTGCAAGCGGTAAACTTCAAGAATCTCATCCACCAAGTAACGTGACAACGCCACGCGACCAAGGATCGTCAAGATATCATGAGGGTTCGCAGAACCGTCAACAAGAGAGTCGCCTTTACGTACGTAGTCACCTTCGGTAACGACAACGTGTCGGCCTTTTGGAATCTGATACTCTTTGGTATCGCCATTATCATCGGTGATAATGAGTTTACGCTTACCTTTTGTATCCGCACCAAAAGAAACTGTTCCATCGCGATCACACATAATCGAAAGTTCTTTCGGTTTACGTGCTTCGAAAAGTTCAGCCACGCGAGGAAGACCACCGGTGATGTCTTTCGTCTTCTGAGCTTCACGAGGAATTTTTGCCAAGATATCACCTGGCTTAATGTCCGCGCCATCATCACTATTAATAGTCGCACCGACAGGAATCGGATAACGCTTACCACCAACTTCGATCGCTGGTTTAAAGTCACTACCTTTAGCCTCGATAACAGTTTTACGTGTTAGGAAGGTATTCTCGTCAAGACGTTCTTCGATCGACTTGCCATCTTTCAAATCGTGATAAATTGCTTTACCAGCGAATTCAGAGATAATTGGCACTGCGAACGGATCCCATTCCGCGATTTTCGCACCTGCAGTGACAGAAACATGTTCTTTCACTTTCAGAATATAACCGTAGTTCACTGGGTAAGTTTCTTTTGGCTTACCATGGTCATCCATAATGGCGATCTCAGCATTTCGGCTGATAACAACAGTTTCACCATCACGGTTTACTACGCTACGAACATCTTTGAATTTAACTTTACCGGAGAACTTACTATCGATGAAGTTTTTATCCACTTTACCTTGAGCCGTACCACCAAAGTGGAACGTACGCATCGTAAGCTGGGTACCAGGTTCACCAATCGACTGAGCCGCGATAACACCAACTGCTTCACCAACGTTAACTAGCTTACCTGTTGCCAAGTCACGACCATAACAGGTCGCACAGTTACCACGTTTAGATTCACAAGTTAGAACCGAGCGAAGCATAACGCGTTCAACGCCTGCATCGTTTACAAGATTACAGAGCTTTTCATCAAAGATTTCACCGGCAGCATCTAGCTTCTCGCCAGAAACAGGATTGTAAACATCTTCTAGAACTGCACGTCCAAGAACACGCTCACCCAAGGTTTCTTTAAGATCTGCACCGTCACGCAATGGTTCCATCGGAATACCAGTCGTAGCACCACAATCTAGTTCAGAAACGATCGAGTCCTGAGCAACGTCGACAAGACGTCGTGTCAAGTACCCCGAAGAAGCAGTTTTCAGAGCGGTATCGGCAAGACCTTTACGCGCGCCGTGAGTCGAGGTGAAGTACTCAAGAACTGTAAGACCTTCACGGAAGTTCGAAGTAATCGGTGTCTCAATGATCTCGCCACTTGGCTTCGCCATCAAACCACGCATACCGGCCAACTGACGAATCTGCTGTGCCGAGCCCCTCGCTCCAGAGTCTGCCATCATGTAAATCGAGTTATCAGAAGCGACTTTTTTAGAAACGCCGTTATGGTCATTACGATCCATAAACTTAATGTTTCTAAACATTTCATCTGCAATTTCTTCAGTTACTTTTGCCCAAATATCAATAACTTTGTTGTAACGTTCGCCTTCAGTCAAGAGACCTTCAGAGTACTGCTCTTTGATCTTCTTAACTTCTTCGTATGCTTTATCAAGCATCTGACGCTTACCGGGAGCAACAACCATGTCACCGATCGAAATCGATAGACCAGCTTTTGTCGAGTAACGGTAACCCATAGAACGCAGTGCATCGGCAAACAATACAGTCGCTTTAGCTCCACAACGATGGAAAGCGTCATCAACAAGCTTCGCCAAATCTTTTTTGGTCAATGTTCTGTTGATCGAAGCGAAAGGTAAGCCGTCTGGCAACACTTCCGAAAGAATCACCCGACCAACCGTCGTATCGGTACGAGATCCGTTCAAGCGTACAGAAACAGGAGCTTGAAGGTCGACTTGGTTATGGTCGTAAGCTGCACGAACATCTTCGACAGAGCCGAAGGATTTTCCGGCACCTTTTCCAGCGATATCATCTCTGGTCAAGTAATAAAGACCAAGGACAATATCCTGAGTCGGAACGATAACCGGAGAACCAGAAGCCGGAGACAAGATGTTATTGGATGACATCATGAGTACGCGGGCTTCCATCTGTGCTTCCACAGATAGCGGCACGTGAACTGCCATTTGGTCACCGTCAAAGTCCGCGTTAAACGCAAAACAAACAAGCGGATGCAATTGAATCGCTTTACCTTCGATCAATACTGGTTCGAAGGCTTGGATACCAAGTCTGTGAAGTGTAGGAGCACGGTTCAATAAAACCGGATGCTCTTTGGTCACTTCTTCTAGGCAATCCCAAACTTCAGGGCGTTCTTTTTCAACCAACTTCTTCGCAGACTTAATCGTCGAAACGATGCCATGCTCTTCTAGTTTGTTGTAAAGGAAAGGTTTGAACAATTCGATCGCCATTTTCTTAGGCAGACCGCATTGATGAAGCTTCAAATCAGGACCAACGACGATTACCGAACGACCAGAGTAGTCAACGCGCTTACCCAGCAAGTTCTGACGGAATCGACCTTGCTTACCTTTAAGCATGTCTGAAAGCGAGCGCAGAGGGCGCTTATTCGGACCGGTAAAGACTTTGCCACGACGACCATTGTCAAACAATGCATCGACAGCCTCTTGTAACATACGTTTTTCGTTACGAACGATAATTTCTGGTGCGTTAAGCTCCATCAAACGCAACAAGCGATTGTTACGGTTAATGACTCGACGATAGAGATCGTTCAAATCCGAAGTTGCAAAGCGTCCACCATCCAACGGCACAAGCGGACGAAGATCTGGCGGAAGAACAGGGATAACGTTCAACATCATCCACTGTGGTTTCGCGTAAAACTCACCGTGCTCGTCAAGTTGATTGAATGCTTCAACAACTTTCAAACGCTTCTGAAGTTTCTTGCGATTTGCTTCAGAGGTTGTTTCCTCAAGATCTACACGCAAAGTATCAGCCATCTCCTCAACACGCATATTTGCAAGAATTTCTTGCAATGCTTCTGCACCAACGCCAACGCGGAATGAGTTGTTGCCGTGTTCTGACAATGCTTTGTCGTATTCGTCTTCAGAAATAACTTGGCCAATATGAAATCCAGTTAGATCTTCATTACCAGCATCAAGCACTACGTAAGATTCGCTGTAAAGAACGCGTTCGACGTCTTTTAAAGCGATATCTAGAATAGCACCGATGCGAGATGGAAGAGATTTCAAAAACCAAATATGAGCTACTGGAGTCGCAAGGTTAATGTGACCTAAGCGTTCACGACGAACTTTCGAATGAATAACTTCAACACCGCACTTATCGCAAACGATACCGCGATGTTTCATGCGCTTATACTTGCCGCAGATACATTCGAAATCTCGAACTGGTCCGAAAATCTTTGCACAGAACAAACCATCACGCTCAGGCTTAAACGTACGATAGTTAATTGTTTCAGGCTTTTTCACTTCACCATAAGACCAGCTACGGATCTTCTCTGGCGAAGCAAGCGAGATCTTGATCGAACTGAAATTCAGCGGATCATTCGGCTTTTCGAAGAAATTAATTAAATCCTTCACATCGATCTCCCATTGATTAAGGACAAGCCGCCCATCACAGGGGCGACTCATCCATTAAGGTTCATCAGTTGAGGTTCAAGTCCGTACTAACTTCCTGGCCATCTTTGCGCAGTAAGTTCACATCAAGAGCCAAGGACTGCAATTCCTTCACGAGTACGTTGAAGGACTCTGGCAATCCAGGAGTCATCATGTTTTGACCTTTGACAATCGACTCGTACATACGTGTACGACCCAATACGTCATCGGACTTGACCGTCAAGAATTCCTGCAATGTATAAGCAGCACCGTAGGCTTCCATTGCCCACACTTCCATCTCTCCAAGACGCTGACCACCGAACTGAGCTTTACCGCCCAGAGGCTGCTGCGTAACTAGAGAATATGGACCAATCGATCGAGCATGGATCTTCTCGTCAACCAAGTGGTGAAGCTTAAGAACGTACATGACACCGACAGTTACTTGCTTGTCGAATTTGTTACCTGTACGCCCATCGTAAAGTTCTACCTGACCACTTACATTGCGTTCTGCGCGCTCAAGAGATTGACGGATCTCTGCCTCATTTGCGCCGTCGAATACAGGGTTCGCAAAATGAACTCCATCTTTGTACTTACGAATGAATGACTTAAGATCATCATCCGAAGCTTCTTTGATGAAGTCGCGGACTTCTTTATCCATCTCTTTATCGTCCCAGATATCCAAGACGATTTTTTCAATGGCAGGTCTATTATAATTTTCCTCGATGTAACGATTGAGTCGCTCACCGATTCCTTTTGCAGCCCAGCCAAGGTGAGTTTCAAGATTCTGTCCTACGTTCATCCGACTCGGTACGCCGAGCGGGTTAAGAACGACGTCGACTGGCTTACCTGATTCAAGGAAAGGCATATCTTCTTCAGGGAGAATTCTCGATACAACCCCTTTGTTACCGTGACGACCAGCCATTTTGTCACCAACTTGGAGCTTACGTTTAATTGCAACGTAAACTTTAACCATTTTGATAACGCCTGGAGGTAGCTCATCACCTTTTTTCAGCTTCTTGATGTGTTCATCAGTCATAAAGCGGATAAAGTTGATTTTTTCACGGAGATTCTCAATCGCACGTTTTAAAAGACTATTCTTCTCAGCGTCCTTTAAAGTCAATTGATCCCACAAGCCGTAATCAAGGTCTTCAAGAAGAGCCGGATTAAGTTGAATGCCTTTAGCAACAACTACTGTTCCTTCTTTATCTTTGATATCAACCGCAGTTACATCACCGGCAGCAATCTTATTAAATTTGCCAGCCGCAGAGTCTCGAATAATAGCAATTCGGTCAGCTTCATCTTTACGGATCTTGATGATTTCTTGCTCTTCAATCTGAATGGACCGAATATCCTTATCAGCGCCAGCACGAGCAAAAACTTTTGCACCAATCACTGTACCAACTACACCAGGAGGAACACGAAGAGACGTGTCTCTTACGTCGCCGGCTTTCTCACCGAAGATCGCACGAAGAAGTTTCTCTTCTGGAGTTAACTGAGTTTCACCTTTTGGAGTGATCTTACCGACAAGAATGTCACTCGGTTTAACTTCTGCACCGATGCGGATAATACCCGCTTCGTCGAGGTTTTTCAGAGCTTCTTCACCAACGTTTGGAATATCGCCAGTGATTTCTTCTTGGCCTAACTTCGTATCACGAGAAATACATTCGAACTCTTGAATGTGCACCGATGTAAAGAGATCCTCTTTAACGACGCGTTCAGAGATCAGGATGGAATCCTCGAAGTTGTAACCTTTCCAAGGCATGAACGCCACGACCACGTTTTGACCAAGCGCCAATTCACCCATTTCGGTTGCAAATCCATCAGCGATGATATCGCCTTGACGAACTCTTTCACCCTTACGGCAAATCGGTTTTTGGTTAATACAAGTATCAACGTTCGAACGCTTATATTTCTGAAGATTGTAAATATCAACGTCCGCACCGACTTCTGTCAGATTGGTATCATTGCCACCTTCAGTTTTAATAACGATACGCTCAGCATCTACGAAAACAATAAGACCATCGCGTTTTGCAACAACTGTAGCACCAGAGTCGCGCGCAACAGTACGCTCGAGACCAGTTCCAACAAGCGGCGCCGCTGTGCGGACCAATGGAACCGCCTGGCGTTGCATGTTCGATCCCATCAAGGCTCGGTTCGCGTCATCGTTTTGGAGAAAAGGAATCAGCGAAGCAGCAACAGATACCAATTGGTTTGTCGACACGTCCATAAGATCCGATTCTTCAGCACGAACGATCTCTGACTCGCCAGCTCGACGTGCACCAATAAGGTCGTCCGGCTGATGAGTTCCGTCTTTAACTGCCTGAGCAATCACGTGGTCACGTTGCTCTTCACGAGCACTGTACCAGCTCACGGTTTTTTTCTTATCTGTTTCACGTAGCGAACGATAAGGAGTCTCAATGAATCCATACTCGTTTACTCGTGCGTAAGAAGCCAAACTTGCGATCAGTCCAATGTTCGGACCCTCTGGAGTTTCAACAGGACAAATACGACCGTAGTGAGTTGGATGTACGTCACGAACTTCGAAGCCCGCACGATCACGACTCAAACCGCCGGGTCCAAGAGCCGAAAGGCGACGCTTGTGCGTTACTTCCGACAATGGATTGGTTTGGTCCATAAACTGACTCAACTGACTGGAACCGAAAAACTCTTTCACAACAGCCGATGCAGGCTTGTTGTTGATAAAGTCATGCGGAAGCAATGTATCAACGTCTTGAAGTTGGAGACGATCACGAATAGCACGTTCAATACGCAAAAGACCGATACGGTATTGATTCTCAAGAAGCTCTCCGACTGCGCGAACACGACGGTTACTCAAGTGGTCAATATCATCAGGTTCGCCTTCGCCATTCTTCAACTTCAGAAGCTCTTCCACTGCACGAAGAATATCTTCTTTCGTTAGTGTACGTTGCTCATCAGGAAGATTTAAGCCTAGACGCTCGTTCATCTTCATACGACCGACGGCACTTAGGTCGTAGCGATCTTTATTGAAGAACAAATTTTCAAATAAAGTTTGAGCTGGCTCAAGTGCTGGCGGATCACCAGGACGTAAGCGTTTATAAATCTCAACGACAGCTTCTTCACGAGTCGTAACTTTATCGGTGATAAGCGTGTTGCGGAAAGCCGCATCGACGTTTACTCCGTCAATAAAGAGAATCGGGAATTCAGAAACGCCGTTTTCAAGAATTTTCTTGATGGTATCTTTTGCAAACTCAGTGTTCAAAGGAACAATGACTTCGCCATTACTATTTTTAATCTCTGCAGCAGAAACTTTGCCAAACAGATCATCTAGAGCAAGGCTTTGGAATTCCAAACCAGCTTGCTGCATTTGACGCACTGTTCCGACGGAAATACGACGACCACGTTTTACAAAAACTTTTCCAGTTTTTGGATCAACGATGTCTGAACTCGCACGTTGACCTTTTAACAGGTCATAATCGAGTTTCTTTTCGACTTTCCCATCGCGAATGCGAACCCATTCCTTCTTATAGAATTTATCTAGAAGATCAGCCTCAGTGTAACCTAAAGCTTTTAGAAGAATCGTTGCATGGAGCTTACGACGACGGTCAATACGAACATGCAGGATATCTTTTGTATCGAATTCGAAATCTAACCAGCTACCGCGATATGGAATCACGCGAGCAGTGTAGATCACTTTACCAGTTGTACTATTGCGGCCTTTATCGTGGTCAAAGAAAACACCAGATGAACGGTGCAATTGAGAAACGATAACACGTTCAGTACCGTTGATAATAAAGGTACCATCAGCTGTCATTAGAGGAATTTCACCGAAGTAAACTTCTTGCTCTTTGACATCCTTGATACTTTTTACGCCGGATTCCTTATCCCAGACTACAAGGCGAATTGTGACCTTGAGTGGAGCGGCGTAATTCATACCGCGCTGGCGGCACTCATCAACAGTGTATTTTGGTTCTTCAAACGTATAGCTATCAAACTCGACCGACGCAGTTCCGTTAAAGTCATCAATCGGAAATACCGAGCGAAACACCGACTCAAGACCTACGTCTTTTTTGCGTTTTGCAGGTTCAATTTCAGCCTGCAAAAACTGGGTGTAACTGCTCTTTTGGATTTCGATGAGATATGGAATCCCAACAGACGGATGGACTTTCGCGAAGCTCTTGCGAGGGCGGGCGTAACTAGCAGCCAATGTGGTCATACCAGTCTCCTAATCAGGTTAG
>CAZUYQ010000009.1:0-4903 GCA_964624705.1 uncultured Polynucleobacter sp. | reverse complement strand
TATAACACCGCGAAAAGTTTTGCAAAAGCGAAACTTTTCGATCAATTTTTCTGTCATCTTCTTTTCTAGGATTCTTGAAGACGACGAAAGCTCGAGGGCGACATGCGCCCCCGAGCCATCATAGCCTGCAACTCGTAGACTGCTTTCCTGCGAGAAGCCAGCTTTCAAACAATTACTTAGTCTCGACTTTGCCGCCAGCTGCTTCAATAGTCTTTTTGATTTTCTCTGCTTCTTCTTTGCTCACGCCTTCTTTGATGTTCTTAGGAGCGCCTTCAACTAGGTCTTTAGCTTCTTTCAAGCCAAGACCAGTGATTGCACGAACTTCTTTGATAACGTTGATTTTGTTAGCGCCAGCATCCTTAAGGATAACTGTGAATTCAGTTTGCTCTTCAGCAGCTGCGGCAGCACCGCCTGTTGGAGCAGCTGCAAATGCTACTGGAGCAGCAGCAGAGACGCCAAACTTGGTTTCTAGATCTTTCACGAGTTCAGAAGCTTCGAGGAGCGTAAGATTCTCGAGAAATTGAATGACTTGTTCTTTAGTAACAGACATGGTTCCTCCGTCTCCGGATCATCACGCCACGACCTCGCGGCATCTCAGATCCGATTGTTTTTAAGATTTCTTTTCTTTAATCGCATTAATAACTTGAACAAGGCTTCTAGGCACAGCGTTGATAACTCCAAGGAGTCCACGATGCGGAGAAACCAGTAGTCCCACTAACTGGCCAAGCAATACTTCTTTTGAAGGAAGGTCTGCAATGGCTTTTACTTGAGCAGCCGAAATCGCTTTCGACTCCATAACACCAACCGTAATTTTGAACAACTCTTTTGATTTTTGGAAGTCAACAAGAGCCTTCGCACCTGCGGCAGCATCACCATACAAATAAGCTACACCGATTGGACCCTTAAGGTTCTCAGCGAGAGGAGCATAACTTTGTACTTTGCCAAGAACCGCCTTCTTAGCGACGCGATTCTTAATAATTTTAAATTCACCTTGAACTTTTCGTAGCTGTCTACGGAGTTCGGTGAGGTCTGCAACTGTCAAGCCGCGATATTCGGCAATAATAGCTGCATGTGCTTTCTCAAAACGTCCTTCGAAATTGACCCTAAGGGCTTCT
This sequence comes from uncultured Polynucleobacter sp., assembly GCA_964624705.1. Lineage (GTDB taxonomy): Bacteria > Bdellovibrionota_B > Oligoflexia > Oligoflexales > RGVZ01 > CAMDKS01. The sequence continues at coordinate 3,788 of CAZUYQ010000009.1, read as the reverse complement.
TTCGCTTTCCTATCCATCGCCATGACTTAACTACCTCTTTATCGTTAGTGATTAAGCCCGGAACGGGGCCGCATCAACGCGTACGCTGGGGCTCATCGTTGCGGAAATGCTGATCTTCTTGAGGTACGTACCCTTGGCGGTAGCAGGTTTAGCACGAACAATCGCATCAACAACGGTACGAGCATTTTCAACCAGTTTTTCTGGTGTAAAGCTTGTTTTACCGACAGGAGCGTGAACGATGCCTGCTTTGTCGACGCGGTATTCCACGCGACCTGCTTTGAGTTCGTTAACTGCCTTAACCACATCCATCGTAACTGTGCCTAGCTTCGGGTTTGGCATCAGTCCGCGAGGACCAAGAACTCGACCTAGTTTACCAACAACGCCCATCATATCTGGAGTTGCGACAACTTGATCAAAATCCAACCAACCACCACTAATGCGAGTTGCGAGCTCGTCGCCGCCTACCGCTTCAACACCAGCATTTTGTGCTTGTTGAGCAGCCTCTCCTTTTGCAAATACGACGATACGAACTGTCTTGCCTAGACCGTGAGGTAGAGCAACTGCGCCGCGAACGTTTTGGTCCGCGTGGCGAGGATCTACACCCAGATTTACAGCAATATCAACAGTTCCATCAAATTTGCTAAAGGAAATTTCTTTGACGAGCTGGACCGCTTCGTCAAGTGCATAAGTTTTAACCTTATCCACTTTTGCGAGCGCGGCTTTGTACTTCTTGCCACGTGCCATAGAAATCTTCTCCGTAGTTCGATCGAGCGTTGTAACACGCTCTCCTACTGTGTTTTAAAGTATTGATCACCATGACCAATACTCGTTAGAACCCTTGCTTAAACGACCTCAAGCCCCATAGAGCGAGCTGAACCAGCAATAATTTTTGCCGCTTGGTCGATATCGTACGCGTTCAAATCTTCCATTTTCATTTTCGCGACTTCTTTGACTTGCGCCATAGTCACTTTACCGCAAGTCGTCTTACCTGGCGTTTGTGAGCCAGACTCGATCTTAGCAACCTTCTTCAAAAGGCTGGTTGCTGGAGGACTTTTGGTAATAAAAGAGAACGATTTGTCCGCATACACTGTGATAACTGTCGGAAGAATATCACCCGCCTGTTTTTGAGTCTTTGCATTGAACTCCTTGCAAAAACCCATAATGTTAACACCACGTTGACCCAATGCTGGGCCGATCGGTGGTGATGGGTTGGCTTTGCCAGCAGGGATCTGCAACTTGATGAAGCCTACAACCTTTTTAGCCATTGTTCCGTTCCTTTTACTAAAACTACTGCGAAGCTTACCCACGCAGTTCAAATGCAAAAAATCGAGAGTGACCGTCTATATGTGAACCAGCAAACCTTGTCAAGTGCTTAGTCCTACCAAGCTACGACACTGGCATGGATTTAGCTAAGAAGCAGGGTTAGCCAAGTTTCTCTACTTGGGCGTAATCAAGCTCAACCGGAGTTTCACGTCCGAAAATACTGACCATGATTCTTAGCTTCATCTTGTCTGCACGGACTTCGTCAATAACGCCATCAAAGTTGGTGAATGGACCATCTTTAACTTTTACACTCTCACCCTTACGGAAGTTAACCTCTGTAAAGACTTGCGAGCGTTGAGCTTCAACAGCTTCTGGTGAGGTCAGACGAATGACTTCTGCGTCACTAATCGGACGCGGACTCTTCGCGTTACCGACAAAACCGGTAACTTTCGGTGTTTCACGAACCAATAAACTAGATGAATCGTCAAAATCCATCTCAACCAAGATATATCCTGGAAACGATGTCTTCTCGACACGCTTCTTTTTACCGCTCTTAAGCACGGTTTCTGACGCTGTTCGTGGAACAAAGATTTGGCCAAACTTTGCCTCCATATGCTGAGCCTTTACGCGCTCAAGGAGACCTTGCTTTGCCTTCTCTTCGGAGCCCGAATATGTATGAACGACATACCATCTTTTGGTACCGGTCATTTCCATGCTTGCCTCCACGTCATGCCAACAATAGCTTAAGCACTTTTGCCCAAGCCATATCAAATACAGTTAAAATTGCTGAAAAGATCGCTACTACAATCACAACGATCATTGTAAGTTTCTTAGTACTTTCCCAGCTTGGCCAGTGAACTTTGCGAAGTTCTCCGATAGATGCCAAAAGATAATCATGTCGCTCAGTATTTCCGGCTATCCACCAAACAATCAAACCACTGATAACAATAGAACCAAGCACGCTTCCAACATTAAATGCAGCTTCGTTCTGCTCTAGCATACCAATCTTCAGACCGGTAAACATAAAGGCTTTCCAAAACACAAATGCGATAATCACCGCAGTGATCGCGTAAGCAGTCCTTAGCCATGTTGAATCGTCTTTTTGCATAACTAATAACTCCAGTTTTCGTAAATACGGGGATTTGCCGCCGCATCACTCTTCTTATATCTATACTAAACAATGAGGCGGTTTGGCAGGCGAGGAGGGACTCGAACCCACAACAAACGGATTTGGAATCCGCCGCTCTACCATTGGAGCTACTCGCCTCTCGAAAACTAGAGGCGGCCCTACTGTCTGGCCGCCTCGTTAACACAATCTAAAATTAATCCAGGATCGATGCTACGACACCGGCGCCGACCGTACGACCACCTTCGCGAATCGCGAAGCGGAGGTTTTTGTCCATAGCGATCGGAGTAAGAAGCTCAACTTCTACGGTGATGTTATCACCAGGCATAACCATCTCGACGTTATCAGGCAACTTGATCGAACCAGTTACGTCCGTTGTACGGAAGTAGAACTGAGGACGGTAGCCTTTGAAGAAAGGAGTATGACGACCGCCTTCTTCTTTTGTCAGAACGTAGATTTCTGACGTGAACTTTTTATGAGGAGTAATTGAACCTGGTTTTGAAAGAACTTGACCACGTTGTACGTCTTCACGTTTTGTACCGCGAAGAAGAACACCAACGTTATCGCCAGCGCGACCTTCGTCAAGCAATTTACGGAACATCTCTACACCAGTACAGATTGTCTTCTGGGTATCACGAAGACCGACGATTTCAATTTCTTCGCCAGTTTTCACGATTCCGCGCTCAACACGGCCAGTAACAACAGTTCCACGACCAGAGATTGAGAACACGTCCTCGATAGGCATCAAGAATGGCTTGTCGATTGGACGCTCAGGAAGCGGAATGTAGCTGTCACAAGCATCGATAAGTTCACAGATCTTTTTGCCCCAGTCGCTGTTTGGATCAGCTGACTCAAGAGCTTTTAGAGCGGAACCTCTAACTACTGGAGTATCGTCACCTGGGAACTTGTATTGACTTAGAAGTTCACGAACTTCCATCTCTACAAGGTCAAGAAGCTCAGAGTCATCGACCATGTCGCATTTGTTCATGAATACAACAATCTTAGGTACACCGACCTGACGAGACAGGAGGATGTGCTCACGAGTTTGTGGCATTGGGCCGTCAGAAGCGGAAACGACGAGAATAGCGCCGTCCATCTGAGCAGCACCAGTAATCATGTTTTTTACGTAGTCGGCGTGACCAGGGCAATCCACGTGCGCATAGTGGCGATGTGCTGATTCGTACTCAACGTGGGTCGTCGAGATCGTAATACCACGTGCTTTTTCTTCAGGTGATTTGTCGATTTGATCGTACGCCAGGGCTTGGCCGCCGTTCTTCTTCGCCATGATGAGTGTGATGGCAGCCGTCAGTGTCGTTTTACCGTGGTCAACGTGACCAATAGTTCCGATGTTGACATGGGGCTTCTTCCGTTCAAACTTCTCGTTTGCCATTGCTGTCCT
>CAZUYQ010000008.1:46462-71413 GCA_964624705.1 uncultured Polynucleobacter sp. | reverse complement strand
GCCAGGTGGAAAGGTCGAGGCCACCTTGACGGCTATTCGCATTATGACAACTCGTACAGTTGCGTTCGAGGATGGCTGCGATGCGGCATGGAGCCCGTTGTTCGGTTTTGGTGCCAGTAGCGAAGTCGTAGCAAATATTGTTGTTCTTCTCGCGGGTGGCGAAGGCCTTGCTCGTCACGACATCAGCAAATACTTGTTTAATAGCAAGACTAGGATCAGTTTTTGCGGTTTCGTTCATCTGTTTTAGGAGACTGCGACCCCAAGCCTTATCGTAGGCTTGCTCTTCTCCTACCGTGTATTCAAAGACGCGACGGACGAAACATTCTTTCACTTCTGGTGCGGTCTTTAGGAGTTCGAGTAAATCTTTGAAGTTAGAGCCAAATGTATTTTGTTTGTCATCAGTGACCGAGCGGATATAGCCAATATTCCATTCGCGTCCTGTTGCAGAACTCGCTTTCCACGGTTGTTCATATACGTCGCGTTGAGCCTGGGCTCCATCATCAAAGGAAATCGTCGGCATATTTGCAAAAGAAGTGCCGAAGAATCCTAGTTCTCTAAAGTATCCGGCCATGGGATCAAGCTTATAGTGACATGATTGGCATGCGGCATCACTTCCGTGCGGGCCATCGACATGATTTGAAGGTGCTTCAATATTAATAGGTGTCAGATCATCACAGAAAAATCGTTTTAAAACCCAGGATGCACGGCGGCGATTTCGATTTGTGCTGGAATTTTGCAACTTATAGAATAGCGTTTCGTTGTATAAAGGACCGGTTGGTGAAATTCCAAGCTCAGAGAGATCAAGAGGAACTAAGTCGTTTACATGCGGGACAGCGATAGGGTCTCGGCCGCCGGTTTGAACTTCGTATTTATTGAGGAAGCTAACAACTTTTTCAATTTTTTCTAAGGATTTGGCCAGAAATTCTTCAATAGTTTTATCGAAATTTTCTTTGGACCTTTCTGGTTGATCGCACTTCTGGCCCACATAGTAGGAAAGAACCTGAAGATCAAGGTAGTCCCTGCTAAAAAGACCTGGATGTCTCGGCCCGCCAAGGTCAAATCTAATTCGTTTCTTCCATCCCTCACAGAATTCAGTATGTTTTCCCACTTTTAGGAGCTGAATAAACTGGGCCCACTCAAGAGTTACTTTCTGCTGGATGGCAAGCCTAAGTTCATTTGGTGATTTTGGTGTGCGACTCGACATATCTGAAGTTGATATGTAGGGAGTGTCCATCCCTTTTGCATAGCTGGGTCCAGTTTCTTGGAAGAGGCCAGCGAAGAAGTCTCCACCTTTTGTCATGGTCTTAACGGCGTTTATGACCTGGGGTTGATCTATAAGTTCAGGATTGATGCCAGCAGCTTTTTTTTCAATGGGTTTTCCGTTTTCGTCATAGGTATAACTTGAGACTGTTTCGTGAATTCGTCCTGATTTCGTCCCAAGCCAGTAACCGGCAAAGTCCGCCATCATATCGTAGAAAGCCGGGTCAGAAGTTAGCTTGGCAGCGATATCATTTATTTCTAATTTTTGGAGCTCCTCGCTCGATCCGACATCGCTAAGTGGCAATCCAAGTCTCAGGGTTGTATTCGCCTTAGCGATCCACCATTTTTTTGTATCTGCGTCCATAGGTTTATCGACAAGGGCAGTTCCATCAATCGGAGGATTTCCGTGATCGTCTTTATCTTTTTTTCGACCACAGCTTGTTGCAAGGGTGAGAACTGCGGCCAGGCACATCGCAGCCCTGGTGAATTTGCTACAATAAGATAACGAGTCATTTGGGCTCATTTTAAGTGTCCTCAATCGGTCAAAATTCTGACGATAAATTTCGTATACCAATAGTAAGAGCAACACTTGTGCCAGAACGACGTGCTTAATTTGACCGAAGATGTTAATAGAAATTTATAAGTTAATATGCAAATTCGGCTACGGACGTCAAGATTTGGCGACTATGTCATCGGTTGGTGACAGGCCGAATGGGTGTTTTGATGGTGTTTTCGCCTTCGCAGAAGCGACTTGGTTCCGGGTGGTCATACCTGACTATTCTTGAGACTCATCGGGGCTGAAATTGTTTCTTGGTAATTCGCCGCATGCAGATTGATAGGTTTTCTCACGCATCGAAAGGGCGCAGTGATGATTGAGATCATCGTTCAGGAGGCCTGCGCAATAGTCAGTTTTGGAGCTAAAACTCTGTTTTCCGGTTGCACAGCCGTTTTGCGTAAAATCATAGGAGAGATTTTCGGTTTCTGAAGATTCGTTCTTTGAATGTGACAAAGAACAGCCATAGTTGAGGATAGTGACGAATACGAGGGTGTTAAGGACCGTTTTCATAAAAGAACTCCAGAGGGAAGATCTGATTTTAAAACAGAAAGAGAGGGGTATCGCTACCCCTCTCAATTCAAGTCAACTAAGATGACGGAAGGATTCTTACGAATCAAACCATGTCCTTAAGAGCTTTTAGCGGGCGAACTTTCACGACATTGCGTGCCGGGTTAGCCTTGAACATCACTTATACGCCAGAGAATGGGTTGATGCCTTTGCGAGCTTTAGTAGCTGGCTTGTTGATGCGGGTCACTTTCATAAGTCCTGGGACTGTGAAAACGCCTGGACCTTTTTTGCCCACGTCTAGGCCGATTGCTTCGCCAAGAGCAGCGAATACTGTTCCAACTTCTTTGCGGCTAAGGCCAGTTGAATCAGACAACGCGGTGAAGATTTCGCTCTTCGTGCGTGGACGATCAACAGCTTTTAGCGGCACGATTGGGCGAGCAGCAGCAGTTGCTTTTCCTGCTTTTGCAGCTTTTGGAGCTACTTTAGCAGAAGCTTTAGCTTTAGGAGCTGCTTTAGCGGTTGCTTTGGACTTAGATGCGGATTTTTTCTTAGTAGCCATTTAAATGGTTCCTCCTTGAAAGAAACAAATGAGCGATGATTGCTTGAAAAAAGGATAAGTGGCGTGAAATCAAAAATCAAGTACGAAACTAGGTGTTTTTTCATTTTTTGAAAAAAAAACTGATTATTGAAGAATTTGTGACGTCGATTTCCATGCTGAAGGATGTTCAACCATGTATCGAACGAGCCTTTGTTTTAGCTGTTGATCAAATAAATGAGGTTTCATCCGACGTTCGACATCGTTCATAAGTTGTCTTTGTGGCTCTTCAAGTGACTTCAAATAGGAGGCTTTTAGTGCGGAAAAAGAACGCAAATCAACCTTCATCATCTTGTCGAGTTCTTCCCGAGCAATCCTTAGAAGCGCTGACTGGCCTGAGTCTGGTGTCGTCGTCAGAGTTTTTTGCACAGGCTCAACTACTACTGATTGTGACACTTGGGTCGTTGTGAACGTTGGCTTACGAATGACTGGGTCGGCTAAATTCGCAGAATTGGGAATACGTGTGGCCGCTTGGAGCTTCTGCAAAATCGGCTCAATTTCAGTGCGTCGCATCGTGGCGAAAGAGATTTTAGGCAAATCGCCGATCATGCGGCTGACATCCTCGGTGGAAAGAGCTCTTTCGCAAAAACGTCGGAATTGATCCACTGGTTGACCGTCGAATCTGCAAAGTTTGATTAAATCGTGGCCAAGAACCTCGGTGGGCAATGGAAATGCAGAGCCAGGGAGTCTGCGTAAGGACCATTCTAAGAACAGAATATGCGCTTGAATCAGGGTTGTTTGACCAATGCGAAGTGCTCCGCCAGGTGTTTTTTTGAGTTCGTTCCAGATCTTTTGAAGTTCATGGATGCGTCCTGAGAAATCGGTTCCGGAGCAGAAGATTTGCAACAATTCCACAATCGAGTAGTTTACAGATTGATTTAACATAGTCTGAGCGGCGCGTCCGAAGTGAGCATTTTCTTCCGCACTGAGAAGCCGTTCAGTTGAGGCCTGCCAGACTAGCGACGGTCCGCTCATAGTGGGATTTATAGGCGAATTTGAAACGGCAAAGAAATTAGCTTGAGGCTCACGAGCCATTACGCCATGAGAGACTAATTTTCTGCCGAGACGACCGCAGACCCTGAGACGTTCCATTAAAACCGATCCGCTATTGACTCCGCGCTTGGGCATACGAACATTTTCAAACATCTGGTCGACTGGCGCACCGAAGACGCCGTCTAGCTGCAGCCACGTCATATCCCACTGCATGGCTTTCTCAAGACGCAGATAAACTGCTTGTTCAGCTAAAGGCAATTCCAACCAAACTGGTTTCCAAAGAACAAGGGGCGGCTTATCGGCAAGTATTTCGGCTGTACGGGGCTTGTTTTTTATTCCGCGTAAAAAGTCGAGGTGACCATCAGTATAGCCAATGAGGAGCTCTAATGTTTGGCTGTTCGCGATTAGCGTTAAAACCATATCATTTGGGTCATCGAGGTTTTTGGACCACGACTCGCTTTGAAATAGGGGAACCACCTGATGAGTCGATTGGCCGTCGACGTGAACACCAAGTCGTAACCCGCCGAGTTGTTCCATCGCTATAGATAATTTGGATATGCTCGTAGTGTCTGTGGAAGAGATGAGTTTCTTAGCATCGCTCCAAAGTAGCGTGATAGGGTCTGTTAATTTCCAGGTGCCGCTTAACATCTGCTGCTGCATCTGTGCACAGAGCATCGCAACGAGATTGAGTTGAACAATATCTAAACTCGGAAAAATAATACTCTCAACACCTGGTGGCGTAGTTGTGTCGCTAGTATTTTGACGAGAAAGGAATTGCTCCCACGCATGCACCCACCAACCCGGGACGTAAAGTCGAGTTGATATTTCTGTTGGCGATGTATTGTGAGTTAGCTGTTCCACCCTAGGACAATACCTCATAAAATCCGCTAAAAAACGGTTCTTTCTTTCTGAGCAGATTTGAATAGAAAAAGTGCGAAATACCTTGGTACTACGGAGTGGAACGATCCGTCGACGACTTTTTCGTGTATTTTGTATTATCGTAATTGCCTGTAATTATGGAGTTTTATTTAAAAACTCTTAATTGTGCCAATATCTCGCCGATTTAGCTCCTGAGGGTCGTTTGGTTGATTTTCGATGGAGTAATCGTAAACATGAAGTTTTGGCATAAATTAGAGGACATTATCACCCCGTGGGAGCTTCTGCTGTTTCTGGGTCTTGGGGCCATTGCGCTCGATATTCCTCTTGCAGTTGCTTTTCTGCACACTCCGTCTGATACCGAGCTTACAATCGATATGCTCTTTTCCCTTCTGCTGACTGTGGATTTAGTCCGATTTCCTCCAAAGAGGGTCATTGGGCCTTATGCAGATGCTTATAAAGTGATGGATTTTATTGCTGCAACCCCTTGGCTATCTTTAGTTGTAGCTTTGGGTTATCGCCATACAGATTTGGTTGTCTATATTCAGGCCCTACATTTTTTAAGGATGCCACGGCTGATTCAAACCATTGTCGAGCGAGCTGAACATAAGATCATACCGAAGCGGTTTAAATTTATGGTAGCCGCATATATTACTGTTTTAGTTCTGAATACATTCGCTTGTGGTTGGCTCTTTATCTACCCACCAACTGAAGACGCGACCACTGGTTATATAAAAGCCCTTTATTGGCTAGTAACAACAATAGCGACAGTTGGATACGGGGACATTACACCCACGAATAATCTCGGCCGTGTCTATGCTATGTTCATGATGGTTATGGGGGCTACCATCTGGGGTATTTTGATTGCAAGCGCGTCGCGAATGATGCTTGCGAGTGATCAGCGTAAGGAGCGGCGTAAGGAGAAAATGCAGGCTCTTCAGGGCTTTTTCAATCACTATGAGATTCCTAAAGAGCTGCAAGGTCAAGTCGTTCGTTTTTATAATCATCTGCTAACTCAGAAACTCAGCGAAGATGAACGTGCGGTGATGGGTGAATTGCCAACGGCCCTCCAAGGCGAGTTGCAGATTTATATGAATTTAAAGCCAATTTCACGAGTGAGCTTGTTTGAGGGGCTGTCGGTGGAGTGCTTGTCATCGATTGCAAAAAAACTGGAGCAAGTGGTCTTTGCTCCAGGTGAAGTTGTTGTGCGAAAAGGTGAAATTGGAACCGATATGTATCTAATTGGTCATGGTACGGTCACAGTTCATGCCGGGGAGCAGTTTATTGCTTCGTTAGGTGAAGGACAATGCTTTGGAGAATTTGCTCTGATTGGTGAGGGCGTGCGCGGTGCAGATGTGACGGCGGCTACCTACTGTGACGCATTTAAACTGTCCAAGGAAAAATTTGACGAATTATTTGCAACTCATCTCGATCTGAGAACCAATATTGAAAAGCTTGTCTTGGAGCGACAGGCGAAGAGAGGGCCTAGGGTCTTATCGAAGGTCGGGTGAACAGATGGGTTAGGTAGGTGTTCCACTTAACCCATTTAATTCATTTAATGGCTCCCGTGGCGCACATAAGAATGAATCTCTTCTTCTTTAGCATGCGGCTTATCTGTAATCGGATGCTTTTCGTTTTCATCTTTAACGCTGGCGATACCACCCTGTAATTCGGGGCGCTGTGCCAAGTAGTCTTTTGTATAAACCCATTTTTGATCTGCCAATCCTGCCATCACATACTCAGGTCCTAGGCGAATAGCATCAACTGGACAGGCTTCTTCACAGTAGCCGCAGAATACACAGCGCAGAATATCGATTTCAAAGCGAACTGGAAATTTCTCGATCTCGTTCTCAGGGCTTTGACCGGCTTCAATATGAATGCATTGAGCAGGGCAATTGGTGGCACATAAGAAACAGGCGGTACAACGAACTTTACCGTCATCGCGTAAGGTCAGAAAATGCTTCCCCTTAAAACGGTCCCCGTAGGTCGCAGGTTGTTCCGGCCATTCGAGCGTATTGGTTTTTTCACGACCCGAAATCTGCTTTAAAAAAACTTTTGCCGTAAACTTCATGCCAATCATGATGGTCGTAAAATAGCCCCATGCGGCCTCGAATGGATTCGCATCATTAGGGGGTAATGCAACTTGTTTAACTGCCATCGCTTCTTCTCCTTAAACCAAAGCTCTCACAAACTAGAGCTCTCAATGTGTAGCATATGCTTCCGCAAGTTTTTTCGTCGTAGTCGCCACGCAATGCGCACCTTCTATCGGGCACTTAAACGGAGTCGTCAAATGACCTTCTTTACCTTTAACGTTGATAAAGGTCCCACGCTTCTCAGCAAAACCTTTTAGCGGCACAATGTGCTTAGCTTCCTTAATCGCTTCAACATCGCCATTGACGGTCCAGAACGAGACGAACTCAAGGCCCGCAAGGGTCATGAGATGGGCTTTGAGACTTGGGAACGACGACGGAATTTCTGGAACAAGCGCTACTACAACTTTGGCCCCAGATTTTGCCAACTCATCGAGTTGATTTTTCGGAGCGTCAGCGTTTACGCCGTGTTTCTTCAGTGCTGCAAGCAGGCCCGCAGTATTGGAGTTTCGGTCGCCGCGTAGTAAAAGACCATCAAATGCGTCTAGTTTTTCGGTTGGTTCACGCCATTGGAATACTTTTTTGACTCCCAGTTGACCCACAAAGAAGCTTAAGAAGGCTTCGTATTCTTCGTTAGTGTACTGAGCGCTCATAAGAACCGCGATATCTTCAGCTTTAACACCTTTGAGTCGATGTGCAAGTGATACCAAGGCATCTTGGCAAGACACATCTTTGCGTTTACCAGCTTCCGAAACGATCGCGAATCTCTGACGAACATCTTGGTTTAGATGTTTGTACATCGTGCGACCCGTGTCACACATCCAGTAGCCATTTGGCTCACCTTCACGGGGTTTTAGACGGTAATAAGTGCCAGTTTCTTCTTTACCGAAAACACTTACGTGACAACCAGTCGAACATCCTGGGCATACAGCGGGCTTGTCTTGTAAAAACCAAACGCGTTGCTTAAATCGAAAGTCCTTGGACGTAAATGCGCCCACGGGGCAAATATCGACGAGGTTATCAGTATAGTTGTGAGTAATTTTCTTGCCGGGGTAAGTGCCGATAATCGCGTGATCACCACGGTCAAAAATTCCTAGAGCATCGCTCTTAGTTACTTCTTTCTCGAAACGAACACAGCGGCTACACAGAATGCAACGCTCCGTATCCAGAACAAGATCACCGCCTCCTTCTAAAGCTTTTGGCTTCAGAACTTTCGGACGTTCCATCTGGCTCTGGTATTTGCCAACTTCCATGTAGTAATTTTGTAAGCCGCATTCGCCAGCCTGATCGCAAATAGGACAATCGAGCGGGTGATTGACCAAGTGGAATTCAAGGGCCCATTTATGAGCGTCCTTTACTTCGTCGGTATCAGTCCGTACATCCATGCCTTCGGTTGCTTGCAAATTGCATGCAATCTCGAGCTTCGGGCGTCCTTCAATTTTGACTAAGCAAAAACGACAAACGCCTGCAACTGATAAACCAGGATGCCAACAAAAATGCGGAATCGCGATCTTCATTTGATAGGCGGCCTGCATGACGGTAGTTCCCTTTGGGACAGAAACTGCCTGACCGTTAATTTTAAAATTGATCGTTTCGCTCACGCTCGTGATCCTCTCTGAATATAGGCTCGGATTTCATCGCCGAATTTTTTTGTGATAGCTTTTGTTGGCATCGCTGCAGCATCGCTTAAGGCGCAAATCGTTCGGCCTTCCATAGCTTTGGCAACATTCCACATGCGTTCCACATCTTCTGGTTTACCTTGATGATCGTAGATTCCACCCATGATATTAGCGAGCCAGCCCGTACCTTCACGGCAAGGAGTGCACTGACCACAACTTTCATGATGATAGAAATCAGCAATGACTTTCATAAGCTCAACCATGCTCTGACGATCATCAATAATCATGATCGCACCAGAACCAAGCATCGACCCTTTTGCTGCAATAGCTTCGTAATCAAGGGTCAAGCCTTTTAGTTCTTCTGGAGTCAGAACGGGAGCTGATGCGCCACCTGGAATACATGCTTTGAGCGTACGTCCTGGTAGCATGCCGCCCGCGTCTTCATTCAATAACTTCTCAAAAGAATAACCTAGTGGAACTTCGTAGACGCCAGGACGTTTAATAGCGCCCGAAATACAGAATAGTTTTGTTCCTGGTGATTTTTCGGTACCAATTGCCTTATAGGCCGCTGCGCCGTTAACCATAATCCAGGGCACCGCTGCAAACGTCTCAGTGTTATTGACGATGGTTGGTTTGCCAAGATAACCACTCACCGCGGGAAACGGTGGCTTCAATTTTGGCTGCCCTTTTTTGCCTTCAAGTGATGAAAGTAGCCCTGTTTCTTCTCCGCAAATGTATGCGCCAGCACCGGTGTAATGATCGAGATCAAAATCAAATCCAGAACCAAGAATATTCTTGCCAAGAAGACCCGCTGCATAAGCTTCTTTGATGGCATCTTCAAGCCATTTAATTTCTTCAAAGAACTCATAGCGCGTATAGATGTAGCCCTTGTTCGCATTAATCGCCTTACCAGAGATAATCATTCCCTCGACCACCATATGCGGACTTAATTCTGCAATATAGCGATCCTTAAAGGTGCCTGGTTCGCCTTCGTCGTTGTTACAGACAAGGTAACGAGGGGCGGGAATGTTTTGTGGTACAAAACTCCATTTCAGCCCTGTCGGAAATCCAGCGCCGCCGCGACCGCGGAGCCCTGAATTTTTGACTTCGTCGATGATTTGCGCTGGAGGCATTGCGAGAGCTTTTTTAAGCGCCTCATAGCCACCTTTGCTGGTGTATGTTGCAAGCGAACGGCTGTTTGGCATGCCTTCGTATGCAGTCAAAATCTTTACTTTATCGGTTGTATTGCCCATCTCTTGTCATCCTCTCGCGTTCACTTGAGTGGCGCATATTTTTCAAGAATTTGATCTACGTTCTCAACCGTCACTTTATGATGACGATCTTTATTTACGAGCATAGCCGGTGCTTGATCGCAAACACCTAAGCATGGAACGCCCTTAAGTCGGAATGCTGTTTTCTCGCCGTGCTTCGCTTCGAGGGCCGCAATATGACCTTCGATTTTATGCATGGCATCTTTGGCGCCCATCATGCAGCAAACAATATTGTCACAGAATTCAATTTCATACTTACGAGGCGCTTCCTGGCGGTACGCTTTGTAAAACGTTAAAACTTCTTTGATCTGAACGCGATTTAGTCCATAGGTCGCATCTAGAGCTTCAACGTGTTTGTCCTGAACCCATCCGCACTCGTCTTGAATGGCATGCAAGATTGGTAAAATAGAGGAGCGCTTAGTCTCGTAGCGACTAAGTTCCTTTTTAATTTTGTCCTGCAGTGCAGGCGAGAAGACAGAATCTGTGCTCATAATGTCTCTAAGTCCTATTTAGTGCGCCCAGTATGGGTTCAACACATTAACGATCAAGTTCACCCGCAATAATATTTACGGTTCCAAGCGTCGCAACGACATCGGCGATCATGTCACCCTCACACATTTCCTGAATGGCTTGGAACACGGCGAAACAAGGAGGACGGCATTTGACCCGGTAAGGTCTACCGGTGCCATCACTAACTACATAGAAACCAAGCTCGCCATTGGCAGCCTCGTAACCTTGGTAGATTTCACCCGCCGGCACTTTGACACCGTTGATGACCATCATGAACTGATTCATGAGACCTTCAATGTTGCCATAGACGTCTTGTTTGTCCGGTAAAATAATACTTGGATTATCGATGTTGAGAGCACCTGAAGGAATATTATCAAGCGCCTGATCGAGAATCCGGCATGATTCTAAAATCTCAGCCATGCGGACCATATAACGATCATAGTTGTCGCCACGGGAGCCCACAGGAACATCAAATTTAAACTGATCATAACCGTAGTAGGGGGCATAGACACGCATATCTAAAGGCACACCGGTTGCACGTAAGCATGGTCCGGTAAAGCCCCAGTTGATCGCACTTTCTTTTCCGATCTGACCTGTACCAACCATTCTTTTTACGAAGATGCGGTTTTTGGTACAGAGCAAATCAATTTCATGATGAGCTTGGCGAATAGCTTTTAGAGTTTCTTTGGCTTGCTCGACCCAACCTTCAGGAAAGTCAAAACCCATTCCACCAATACGAGCTAGTGAGACAGTAAGACGTGCGCCGCAAAGTTTTTCGAAGAGATCATAAACACGTTCACGAGCCTGAAAACCAAGCCAGAAGTTTGTGAGGCCGCCAAGATCGACTAGGTTTGCTGAAATACAAACAATGTGGTCAATGATCCGACTAAATTCATCGAGGATCACTCGCATCATTTGTGCGCGCGGTGGAACGGTAACACCTAGTGCTTTTTCGATCGTGCTGCACCAAGCGTTGTTATTCATCGGTGCGGAACAATAATTAAGACGATCTGTGTAAGGAATCACTTGATTGTAGTTATGGGTCTCGCACATTTTTTCGAAGCAGCGATGGAGATAACCGATTTCGACGTCCATCTTTTCAACGACTTCGCCGGAGAGAATTGCCATAAAGCGCAATGTTCCGTGAGTTGCGGGATGGGCCGGGCCAATATTGATCCATACACGGTCTTCTAGGAAGTCGTCTTGGTCGCGAGTCATTCTTTCGCGATCTTTTTCAAAGACGTGCTCAATCGGAGTCTTCAGTTCTTGATTTTTATCGGCTGGATAATCTTTGCGAAGTGGATGGCCGACGAAATCTTCGTGGCATAGAATACGACGCAAATTTGGATGGCCGCTAAAATTAATTCCTAGTAAGTCGAAGGCTTCGCGCTCAAACCAATTGGCCGCCTTATAGACCGGCGTTAGCGAAGGAACTACATCTGATTCGCCAACTTTCGCCTTCATTCGTAGACGTTGATTCGTGTCTGGATTTAAAAAGTGGTAGACGACTTCGAGGCGTCTTTCACGATCTGGATAATCAACACCACAGACATCTAACAGATACGGAAACTTCTTATGAAGTTCACGCGCCGCCTCTAATACTGAGCCGTGATTCACGTAGATCGTGTCCTCATCGGCATAGCGCTCGTTTTTGGTGTATTGAACACCAGCCTGAGGAAGCTTTTGTGAAAGTTCCTGACTGATGGATTCGACGTAGCGCGAAGAACCACTCGTCTGAGTCATGAGTGCGACGCTCCCTTGCAGTTCTGCTTGTTGTGTCACGGTCGTCGTCGTGACAAACATCAGGATTCAATAACGAAATTACGAAATGTAACCTCAATACCCTACCACTGCTCACTTCACTGGGCAAGCGAACGAAACTAAGGATTTTTGATCAAGCATGACTAAATTGTGAGCACATGTTCGCTCACAATGACTGCGGACGATAAAGCGCGTAGCGATCGTCTTTTAAAACTAAGCTGAAATATTTATGAAACTCTGAATCCTGCAAATAGGGGCTCCAGCATGTCGCATCTAAATCGTGCCGAATTAATAGATGACTAAATCCTTCTTTCACGAGCGTTTGACTAAGGTCGGAGACGTTGGCGGCAAGTTGTGCCCGTGCGCCTCCAGCATGATTGGAGGGAATCGTTTGTCCGCCATTTATAAAGAGGGACTCATTTTCATGACAACCTAAAATAATCGGTGGAGAGGATAATTGCAGAGCATTTATTTGATATTGAAATTTGAGAAGGGGGCTTTCATTGCTTAAAAATTCAACTGTTGATCCCTTGTAAAGCCAAAAAGGAAGGGAACGTTTTACGACGTTAGAAATAGGGACATCAATCCCCGTATTGATAAGAAGTCCGATAAGTATCATCCAACTAAACCAGTCGCGAGACGGTTGCTCAAATTTTCGCCAGACCCAGCCTGCACAAAGCGCAAAAAGGACACCATCAATAAGGACGAATCGCGGATAAGCGGCCGTCCCCGTTGCAAACGCAAAAAACAGAAGCACAACCATGGATTGATTTAAAATAAAATTTACATGGGTCGATCGTTTGACACATGGAATCAAAAGGGCCATGCAGACTGAAGGTATCGCCCAGACATACCAGGATGCCTTTTGAATTAAGCCCTCATACCAGTTCCCGGAGTAGGTGAATTTAGAAAGCTCGGCGATGAGACTCGGATTCAACTGAGGTGACGGAAATAATTGGCCCATCGCTGGAAACATAGGGTTTTCAGTCCATAGCCAATTGCGTAAAGCGATAGGGCTAGCCACACCAAGGATTAAAATTCCAATTGTGAATATATTGATCAAGGAATTTTTGATCGAATTTTTCCTAATATCTATGATGGAAATAGCGGTAAAAAATGGCAGTACAAAAAATAATGACGACCATTTTGTGGCAATGGCTGCTCCCGCAAAAATTCCTATTTGTATGCGACGATTTTGAAAAAACGCTCTCAGCGACAGAAGCGAAAAAAGCAGAGTAATTCCGTCGTTTTTTGCCCGAATCATCATTAAAGAATCGATAGGAAATAATATGGACGCAAGAACCACAAGCATCGCAGTATTGGTGGAAATTCCGATCAGGCGAACAATTGAAAATACTGTCAGTGCCACGAGGCCGGAGCCAAATAAAACATGAGATGCTTGGCATGCCAATAGTAGGGTCAAAGGATCATGAATGATGATGGCAAGAGATGTGTAATAATATTCGAATATGCCACCCTGAAGAGCCCATGGCAGCCAAGGAATAAATCTCAACGCATCCTGAGCAGCCCATATTTTTGCAGATGTCACATGGTAGGTGAGAGGGTCAGCTTGAAGCTGTGGGTAAAGCGCAAAGAGAAGTCTTGAAAGAACGAGCATCGCTATAAGCATATAGCTTACGACTGCCCAAGGCGTAGACGGGTAATCCCATTTTCTAGGTGAGTTTGAGATGGATTTTAGTAATTTTGGTAGCCCACACAAACCAAAAATAAATAATAACATTGTCAAAAGTTTTAGGGGCAGGCCAGCTAGTCCAAACGCCCCTATACAAAAGCCGTGGATCGCTAGTCCTAGACCCCAGGCATTCAAGCTATCTCGTTCGGAAAACCAAGCGCCTATGCCAGCGATTGCAGTAAATGCACATAGTGCAATCACAAGTGCAAAACTAGAAGCAACCCAGGGTATAGACAGCAGACTTACGCTGCCCATGAGTCACCCGCTGTAGGCAGCGACATTACGCCACGCTTGACGAGTACTGATTAAATCGCGCCACTTAGCTACGGCTGGAAATTTTTCGTCGCCCAGGAGTGCCAATCCGTGATGAACAAATGGCATTAGATTTATATCAGCCATAGATAATTCGCCGCCGACGATAAAATGCCGTCCTTCTAGGTGCCGGTCGAGTACCGGTAAGTCCTTTTCAAGACTTGTCTCAGCGCGATGAATCACAAAAGGATCAGCTTTCCAGCCATATTGAGTAGCCATAACGCGGTGCCAGACAATGTCCATGAGTGGCTTATTGATATGATGCGAGCAGAATTCCCACCACATATCGACCTCTGCCTGATCGCGTAGGCTGCAAGGATAATAGGCATGAAGATCAAAGCGGCGAACAATATAGCGCATGATTGCATTGGACTCGTGAATGATAAAGTCCCCATCTTTAATGGATGGGACTCGGCCAGCAGGATTGACGGCAAGATAGGGGGGCTTGCGGTGATCTCTCTTTTCAAGGGCGATCATTTGGAGGTCGTAGGCCTTGCCAGCTTCTTCAAGAAGGAAGAAAACCTTCTGGGAGTAGGGTGACATAGGGTGATGATAAAAATGTAGCATGGTATTTCTCCCGGCTGAAATGCGATGTTTGTCTAATCCTATCAATGAATTGAGTCGCGAGCACGGATTTGTTTTATGGGTGCTACGGCATCGTAAATAAAGCATTCCTGACCTCACAAGGCCTCTTTTTATTCACAAGCCATTGAGTTAGTCTTCGGTGTCTATAAATTGCGAGGATTTTTCATATGGCAGAGACTAGCTTCTGGCACCGGACTCATACACTTGGTGAACTTAACAAAACCCACATCGGCCAAACCGTTATCTTGTCGGGTTGGGTCAACCGGCGCCGCGATCACGGGAAATTTATTTTTATTGATCTACGAGATCGATACGGAGTCACGCAAGTGACGATTGATCCTGACTTCGCACCAAAAGCTCTCGAAGCAGCTTCTGATATTCGTAATGAATATGTGATCGGTATTAAAGGAAAGGTGATGGGTCGTCCTGATGGGCAGATTAATACCGGGATGACGACTGGTGAAATTGAAGTTCAGGTGACAGAACTTCAAGTCATCAATAAATGTGATGTTCTACCGTTTCCAATTCAAGATGAGTCTGAAGCTTTAGAAACAACGCGTCTTAAGTATCGCTATTTAGATCTACGTAGACCAACTCTAAAGAACGGCATTCTGAGTCGCATTAAATTTGTGCGTGAGATGCGTCGTGCACTGGAAGCGAAAAACTTCCTCGATATCGAAACGCCTTTTTTATATAAATCG
Source organism: uncultured Polynucleobacter sp. (assembly GCA_964624705.1). Taxonomy (GTDB): domain Bacteria; phylum Bdellovibrionota_B; class Oligoflexia; order Oligoflexales; family RGVZ01; genus CAMDKS01. The sequence continues at coordinate 56,084 of CAZUYQ010000008.1, read as the reverse complement.
ACACCTGAAGGCGCTCGTGAATTCTTAGTGCCGTCGCGTATTCATGAAGGTCATTTTTATGCGTTGCCGCAAAGTCCTCAGCTTTTCAAACAGGTTTTGATGATCGCTGGCTTTGATCGCTATTACCAGATCGTGAAATGTTTCCGTGATGAAGATTTAAGAGCGGATCGGCAGCCGGAATTTACTCAAGTTGATATTGAGATGTCGTTTGTTGACGAGGCAATGGTAACAAGCACGCTCGAAGATGTCACTCGTACTGCCGTGACAAATTTCTTCGATGGTAAAGTGAATTTACCAACTCCGTTCCCACGTTATACCTTCGCACAAGTCATGGAAGATTATGGCGTCGATAAGCCTGATACCCGCTTTGGTTTAAAGCTTAAAAATATTTCAGACTTGGTTGCTGGATCTGATTTTAAAGTCTTTAAAGAAGCCGTTGCAGCTGGTGGCATTGTGAACGCTATTGTCGTGCCGGATGCAGCTGAGAAATTCAGTCGTAAAGATATCGACGAGCTCACTGAGTTTGCAAAATCTCATGGCGCAAAAGGTCTTGCCTGGATCAAGAAGGCAGCTGGCGAAGGTGTTGCTAGTTGGACCGGACCGATTGCTAAGTTCTTTACCGATGATATTGTGAAGAAAATCGAGGCCACAACTGGCTTGAAGGCCGGTGATATTGCGTTCTTTGGCGCTGGTGAATGGGAAGAGACCAAATCCATGCTGGGTGCTTTGCGAAATAATTTGCGCGACCGGCTAAAGCTAGTCGACCCAAAACAATTGAATTTCTTATGGGTCACTGAATTTCCTTTGCTTGAAAAAGACAAAGAATCAGGTCGTTGGCTGGCAAGACATCATCCATTCACGTCACCACGTCCAGAAGATCGTCCCATGCTAAAGACTGATCCTGGTAAAGTCCGTGCATCGGCTTATGATTTAGTGCTGAATGGTTTTGAGGTAGCTGGTGGTTCGATCCGTATTCACAATCCCGATCAGCAACGAGAGCTTTTTGAGACGATCGGTTTAACGGATGAAGAAGCTCAGAGCAAATTTGGTTTCTTGCTTGATGCACTGAAATTTGGTGCGCCTCCACATGGTGGGATGGCCTTTGGCGTGGACCGCATGGTGATGTGTTTGACTGGAGTTGATGCGATTCGCGATGTGATTGCATTTCCAAAAACACAAAAGGGCACGTGCTTGTTAACGGGTGCGCCAAGTCTTGCTACACCACATCAACTCAAAGACTTGCATATTCGTGTGCAGCCCACTGAAGTTAAACCGTCATAGTAGAAAGCAGGTCTTCCATGTCACAGATAAATGAGCTTGTTGCAAGATATCCCATGGGCCCTCACGTGCGAAATTGGCTTGAAATTAGCGCCGAGGATTACCGCGGTGAGCAAAATGATAAGCCGACAGTTGAAGAAATCTCTGCCTTTCAAGATGTCATGCTTGCAAAGATGGAAGACTCTGAAATTGGTTCGTCAGCGAAGCTTGTAGATATTCTAGAAGAATTAGTGGGCATGAATTTGCCCTTGCTTGCGATCAAACTGGTTGATGGTTATTTATCGCAGTTTCCACAGGATGATTTTAGGGCGCAACTTCATCTCGGTAACGCCTGCATGATGACTGGTGAAATTGCTCGGGCTGAAGAGTGCTTCCGGGTGGCACAGAAACTTATTCCTGAAGAACCTGCGCCTTATGTAAACCTGACACAAATTTACTGCCAGGACCGTTCGTTTGCTGATGGTGAAGCTTGGTGTAAAGCGGGGCTTGAAATTGATCGTAATAATTTACGTCTCTGGGAACTCCTAGCCTGGATGTGGCAGCAACACGCATTGCCGAAGAAGCAAAACGCCGCAATTCTTGGGCGGGTGCTTCGCTTGGTGTTGACTTGGCGCAGTCGGCCGATGAAGAACCCGATGTGAAGTCTAAGCTCGCGGCTTTGGAACTCTATTATAATGAGGGCCTGAGAGATCATGATTTCTTGATTGAGTATACAGCTGTGCTTGGTATGGCTGGTCAATATGAGCGTATTCCAGCCATAATCTGGCAAATTGAAAAGCAGGCGACTTCGGGACTACCGTGGGAGCTACATATGCACGCCCTTCAGGCATTTATGGGTCTTGGTCGAGATGATCAAGCACGAGAAGCCGTTGAAAAGATTGCAAAACTGGACGGTGTTCCGCCACAAGCGCGAGCTGCCCTTGAAGCATTGCGACAAGAACTCGGTTAATCGGCATAAGTCATATCTACTAGTAGCTTTGAATGTTTTCTAAGCAATCTTTAGATGCCCCTTAAAATACCTTAATAACTGGTTGACTTTTGGACCACTAATCCCTTATACCAGGCGAACAATCATTCTAAGGCCTCCGCCAAAAGGGATATCCCATGAAGGCAATCATTGTTGATGACGATAGTACTCTTCGCCTAACCGTGCGCCACGTCCTCGAAGGCAAGGGGTTTCAAGTCCTGGAAGCCGAAGACGGTCTGATGGCAGTCGAAATGGTGCGAAAGACGCCCGATATTGGAATAGCCATTCTTGATGTCAATATGCCTCGCATGAATGGTTTAGAAGCCTTAGCTAAGATTAAAGAAATCAATCCCAGTATTTTCTGCATTGTCGCTACCGCTTATAGCAATATGAATGATGCTATTACCGCGATTCGTTGCGGAGCTTTTGATTATCTTCAGAAGCCAGTTGAGCCTGAGCGTCTACTGCGTCTTCTTGCCAATGCGACCGATGCCAATAACATGGTGGTTGAAGCAAGTTTCTCTGCGCCTCAGATTCAGTTTGACGAAGGCCGTGCCATGATTGGCGCATCAAGCTCGCTCCAAAAGATTTTTGAAGTGATGTACCGCTTAGCAAAAGTCGATACCTCGGTCTTGATTCGCGGTGAAAGTGGAACTGGTAAGGAATTAGTTGCTCGTGCGTTGCACTTTAACAGTCATCGTAAAAGTGGACCTTTTGTCGCCGTAAACTGTGCGGCCATTCCTGAATCACTGATCGAAAGTGAATTATTCGGCCATGAAAAGGGCGCATTTACGGGCGCCGATAAGCGTAAGATTGGTAAGTTTCAACAGGCTGAGGGCGGTACGATCTTTCTTGATGAGATAGGTGATGTTTCGGCTGCTACCCAAGTAAAACTATTGCGTGTATTGCAAGAAAAGGCTTACACGATGGTTGGATCGAACCAAGAGATTCAAGGCGATGTGCGTATCGTTGCGGCAACACATAAACCGCTCGAGAAGATGATCAGCGAGGGAACCTTTAGGGGTGACTTGTTCTTCCGTTTAAATGTTTTGCCAATCAATTTGCCGCCATTGCGTGAACGAAAAGATGATATCCCATCACTTGTTTCGTATCTGATTAAGAAGTTCAATAAATCCCATAAGCGTAAGGTGGAAGGACTCGATCACGAAGCCGTGCGTGCACTTATGGCTTATGATTGGCCGGGTAATATTCGAGAACTTGAGAATGTCATGGAACGCGCTTTCATTTTAGAAACATCGAATACGATCCATGTTGAGGCTTTGCCAGAAACAATTTTGACTTGTTCTGGTGCGGTACCTTCGTCTCCAGTTGCCCCGTCTTCTGTACAGACAACGCTTCCGACAAGCAGTGCATCTCGTGGGCCATCCTCAGACTTCGTGACAAGTGCAGAAACTTTGAATTATCCTATGCTCAAAGAGAAATTTGAGCGGGAATTTATCATCAAGGCTTTAAAGCATTATCGTGGCCGTATTAATCAAACCGCGGAAGCGACGCAAATGACGAAAGTTACGCTTCTTCGCAAATTAGAAAAATATGGAATAGATCCTAAAGAATTCTATGTCTTAGGGTAAAAAATCCGTCATTTCGGCCTAATGACCTCAGAATTTCCGCTTCCTCTAGAGAGTGCTACAATGGTGTATGCAATTGATTGCATGCACCGTTGTTATTTTTGGAGGTAGATGGATGAGTGGATCGAATGACTTCTTAACATCTCCTCAGATTGATTCAGAAAATCAAAGCTTGTTAGATGAAAAATTAGCATTGCTTCGTATTCGTCGCATACCCAATGTCCCGGCATGGGCCATAGAAGAGGTGCGTGCAGCGCTACTTTCGGAGGCCAGGCCAGTTAAGTCTGCAGCAGTCGACGATTCAGAAAAAGATATCGATCTGAGACTGCGTCAATTGATTCAAGGTGGAGCTCCTTGGCACGTTATTTCTGAATTACTCTGGCATGATTTTCAATTGTCGCCGTCGGATCAAAAGGCCGCTCGTCTTCTCGAGACATCTTTCGTACAGACCTCACCTATCGAAACGGTCGAAACATTTATTCGGCTTATGACAGATGGATCTCGCTCTTTTTATTGGCTGCTTCACCCGAGTTTAAGAGATTTTTTATTGGAACATGCCGATGCTTCAATGGTCGAAGCGCTTTATTGGATGATTGCAAAAGAAAAATCGGATTCGCGTTTAACAGATATTGAGGTCTTATTTACATTTCTTCGTTTAAATGAAGCAAAAGATAAAATGGCTGCTTGGATGTACTTCAAGCGAAATGAAAAGCGAATTCTGGCAGAGCTATCTGACCAGTTGAGATTTGGCTATAGTCGCGATCAACTGTATTTAAAAATTGGCGAATTGGCGTTGCAGCTTGGATATGATGAGGAAGCGCGCGAATTATTTAACGAATTACCGCGCCCGTCGAAGGAGCGAGATCTCGCTCTTGTTATTCTTTTAAAATATGAATCTTCGACGTTCGATCGATCAAAAGATGGGTTCGTTCGGCAATTAGAGGCTACTCCGAATTGGCAAGATCGCATAAAAATAATCGAAGGGTTCTGTCAAGAAATTCGGCGAGGCGGCGGATTGAGAGATCCAAATCGTTCTTCGCTTAATATGATTATGAAGAATTTACTTCAATGGGTACCAAGAACAAATGATGCATGGCGTGCCGCAGGCGAGTTGATTCTTCGTAACCGCGATCTTGGCAATTTAGTTCCTGCCCTCTATCAGGCGTTCTATGACAATGCCTGCGTGCATCATGCAGCAGAAATCGATCAATCGTTGTGGCTAGCTGCTATTCACCTTCGTCCAGAAACTCCTGGAGAAGCTTACTTGAGTGGTCTAGGCTGGCTACACCATTTTGTAGCCAGTTCGAATAGAACTGATAACGCTCTATGGACAGCTCGTAAAATGATTGAACATGCTGCGTCCACGTCAGGAACAGCCGGATTACCATGGGCTTGGCGGGAATTGGTGCGGACAGCTTTAAATTATATTGAGCGTTCACAATTGGTATTGGAACGAGACCGTAAGAGAATTTTATCGGCACTACGAATCTCTGTCGATGGAGTAAATAGCTCCACTGAAGTGATTCAAACCTATTTGGCACTGAGTGATGCGCCAACACCAGAGATTATTGCCGAACTTGCAGAACAGGCGTGGCAGAAAAAAAACTACCCAGCGTACGTCGGTTTGGCTGCGAGGGGTGCAAGTCTTACGACCTACAGCAACCCCGTGCTAGACCGTCTGTGGCATGCAAATGCAAATCTTGGTGATCACGATTTATCGTGGCGTGTCGCTACTGTCTTGGCTACGCGAGCAAAGTTATCACCCAAAATTCGCTATTCTTGGGAGATCTCTGGTGAACGACGCAGCGTCTATGCTCCGACGCCGCTGACCAACATCGATGTCGAATTTTTGCTTGCAGATTTTTCAAAAAAATCGCGGAGGGTTCTACACGGATTATTTCTCTTGGGTAGACGCATTAGCGAACTCGTTGAGAATACAAAAGGCACGGTATTAAATGATCGACCTTCTATGGTCGGATCGAATGCTACAGAAACATCGATTGTTAAGGCTGTGACTCAAATCGGCTTAGTGAGTGCCGGTAAACACGTGCAAGAAATGGCGTCAGTCAGTGAGCTACCGTTTGATATCGCAGCCCTTATTCAATCTCCTGACAGCAACCCGTGGTTGTTTACGACAAGGCTGCTCTTTGAGAGACTTGGGATGTCGAGTTGGGGATATCAGCGTCAAACCTTAATGGAATTTACAACTAGTGTCCTCCCTTTGATTGGCAGTTCTGCGAGTAGTAATATCTCGGCAAAACTTGGTAAATGGTTGATGAGTTTGAATACACACCAAAGAGCGGCGTGGGGTGAGTTGGCAGCAGGACTAGCTGAAATTTCGGACCCTGAATTTCAACGCGATGTCGTGCAATTTGTGATCCGACTAGCGACAATGATATATCCTTCTCATTATGACGGGCTGCTTACTTTGCAGAAGTCTCGTACATCACTTGTGACCTTGCGGGGTCTCGAGTATTTCATTTTAAGTGCGACCTACAGTGAGTTTAGACGAAGATCTGGGATTCAATCGCGAGTCATTTTGCCTAAAGTGCTGCTAGATGCAGAGCTTAGTGCGCTTGATCTCTAAGGTGATTTTTCATGGGAATTTATGACGTAAAAAAACTCTGAAGTTCTGATTCGATTTCAAAATTTATTTTTCGATTTTCTAGTTCTGTTCTTAATTCCTGATAAACCTTCCGATTGTTAAACGGTAAAAATCTCGTTTGAGAGATTCCGTTTTTTATACTCACTACTTTTATCATTGAAAATCGTGAGGTTCCGACACTTAGAATGGAGCCAATAACGCTCTTTAGGAGCGTGTTTTCAGGAATATAAAAAGGCAGACTTTCGTCTGGTTTTCCATTTTTAAAATAAATAGTTGCGTCTTGGTCGAGTTGCATACGGCGTCGCCAAAAGAGATTAGATAGCTCGATCTCAGACGCTGAGAAATTAACTTTGACATAGCAGTTTTGCGCGCAAAATAAGGCGATTGCAATTACAAAGGTGATAAAAACGATAAAATAGGGATTCATTAAACCCTCTCCAATGCGGAGAAAGAGATAGATGACCGAACCGGTCGCCGCAGTAAGTAGAATTAGAAAAGCAACGACCGAGTATTCAATAATATATTTTTTCATGGGCTAACACTCAATGTGATCGATAATTAACATTACTGATTTCCCCATCATCTAAGCTGATGCTGACATCGCGACGCAGTTGTGAAAATGTTCCTGACGTCGCAAGGCTGACCGCGGCGGAAACGATAGATGCCGTAAAGAGTGATCGTTGTTTATCATCGGTAAATGGATCCTCCCCTAAAGCATAGTGACTAAACATACTTGGTCCTTGGGCATCATCGTGGGTTGCTCCTTTAATAGTAAGCTCCATGAACTCGGAACCCCATTTCTTTTGAAAGCTTTTTCTTCCTCTGGCGACGAATACGTTTGGGTCCGATCCTAATAAAACTCCAGGAACATTTGCAGATTCCATGGCTTTATTTACAGAGGAATGAACGACGGCGGGATCTAAGAGAATGACCCCCGTGACGGGTGCTCCTTGTCCAACAGCTAGTGTAGCAGCAGAGCCTCCGAAGGAATGTCCAACTAGTATAATTTTATTTGCGTCAACATTGGGACCTAAAAACTTCGGCCAACGGTTTATAAACTGAACTAAATCAAACAGACGCTGTCCATTCTCGAGCCATTGCTTTCGATTCGGTAATTCCATAACGATGACATGGAATCCCCAGGAAGCAAGTCGACGTGCTTGAGTCGCATGGGCTTTTTTGCCGCTGAAATTGCCGTGACTCATGATGACGATCGGTGCTTTCCCTTTACCTTTTGTAAGGTAGACATCGATATCGCGCTGTTCATCAACCGAAGTCGTTAAATGGAGGTCTTGCTTTTCGGACCATTCAAAGGGACCTGCCGTTGTAAACCTTTCTAAACCCCCAGGCATGACGGCGAGTCGCAAATGGATGTCATCTACGGGCCTGTTTTCCTGAATTGAGGATGTGGTTTTACATGCTGCTAAAAGCATGAACAGCATGATCTGCACCACTTTATAAAAAAATTGTTGGCACTCCACGTGGATTCGCTCCGGTTGAGATGATAAAATCCTTTAAGGCCTATCGACAGATCGGACCGACGACTAAATAGGTAAAAATTACCGGGCCAACGAGGTAGTGGAATGGGTTTGTTAAGCAAAGCATTTGTCTTGTTTTGTACACTATGGGTTAGCTCTTGGATATCGAGCTGTAAGAGTCTCTATGATCGAGACACGTATGTAAAAGCGCCTGTAAAAGGCGCCATCGGTGGTTCCGAATGGGCTTATATTTATGGTTATACAGATGCTGAAGCGAAACTGCCCGAAGGGGCAGAACATCTTCTAGTTCTAGCGCCACATAAACCTGCTCATGCATGCCCAGAAGTGGGTGATAAGAAGGAGGATGGTCGCGAAGTATCAATAGCCATCGATGGTAAAGTGGGCGAGATGGTTATTGGAGCAAAATCGGACCGCTATGAGACCGCTGATGATGCTTTTACATATAAAAAGAAATCTAGGATTGGTTCTGCCGCTTTCTTTGATCCTAAAAAACCTTCGGACAAACAGTATCAGTTTGCAACATCAGGAAAGATTAAGATCTCGAAAATCTCCGCGACGGAAATTGAAGGAATGATCGTCGCGAAGTTAAACCCAGACAATTTTATAAATGGTAAATTTAAAGCAAAAATCTGCAAATGGGGTCAATTAAACTAATCAGAGATGTTTTTCTCATATTTTTGCGTCGCATTCTGCCATGCAGTGTATTGCCACTCTTCTTCATCTTGCAAAAAGTTTGTTAGCATACCTATAAATACAATCGGAATAGCAATGACATACCAAGGCACAGTTTTGCGTTGCAAATTTGCCCATATCCAGCCAGTAAAGACAGTCGTCAGGACTATAGTAATGAATACGTTGAAATACTTCCTTGCAGGATAGGTCGCGAGCTGCACTTTTGTCTCTGATCCATCGAAAGCTTTTTTGTTCTTTGCACTTTGAGCCATGATTCGTTCCTCCAGTTATTTAGTTTCAGCTTTGGCAGCAGCAACTCTTCGATCCAGTTCTGTGACACGTCGTCTCATCATCCAACGAATACTTGGGATCAGTATGAGCATGGAGAAAATAATGATCTGCGTGGTGGACGTATAGTTTTTGGGTCGACCAATTGGAAAGACCAGTATAAAAAGCACCCCAAACGCAGAACAGAAAGCCATGTATGTGAGTTGAGCGATCTCGTCGCGGCGATCAATCCCTCGTAAAGAGGCTGCAACAAGGATAAACCACATGCCCCAAAAGAAGGACGGGCCGAAATCATGCGGTCGAATGTCACCAAACATTCCCTTTAGGTCCATTAGCATCAGGTGAAAAAACATAAAAAATGCTCCGTTGGATGGCACTTGCGGAAAACGATGTTTGTGCAGATTGCTCTCTCATATCGGTAGCTTGTCGCAAGACTTAACGGGCATAACTTGCCCAGCTTCGATTGCTAAGTTATTATTGCAGGACGCCTAAAATTGTACTCAAAGGATGAGTTAAATTATGAGATTTCTTCCCTGTGCTTTTGTTTCTTTATATGTGCTTTCCTTATCTATTTTCCCAAATCTTGTCTTTGCAGCAGGTGCCCGCGAGAAAGCCTCAGCTTCGGGATCCGGAACGATTAAGCTCGATACTGTTTTTAAAGACTTTGGTTCCGTTAAAAGAGGAGAGCTGCTTACTGCAAAATTCTCATATACAAATTCTGGAA
>CAZUYQ010000008.1:46011-46410 GCA_964624705.1 uncultured Polynucleobacter sp. | reverse complement strand
TCAGGCTTCTTGTGATTGTACGACCGTGGAAACTGCTAAAGGTAAGAGCTTGGCTCCTGGAGAAGCAGGTGTGATTGAAGTGGTATTTGATACAACTGATTATTCTGGTCGTGTCACGAAAGCTATTACAGTTATTACGAATGAAAAACCGATGCCCGATCGTACTTTAACTGTGTCGGCTCTTGTGAACAGTGAGATTACTGCAGAACCACCATTAGTCGATTTCGGAGACGTCGTGATCAATCAGACGCCTCAGCAAGTGATTCATATTAAAGGCACTATGAAAAATGAACTTAAAATCGATAAGCTTCGTTATAATGAGGAAGCATTGGATATTGGCTACAAGAAGGAAGGCAAAGATTGGATTCTTCACGTTAAACTTAAGCCTACTGTAGGCAT
>CAZUYQ010000008.1:29158-45972 GCA_964624705.1 uncultured Polynucleobacter sp. | reverse complement strand
ACGTGAAAAATAATTCTTCGGCGTTACCTGAAATGCCAATCCCTGTGCGGGCAACGATCAAAGGACCTATTGCTTTTAGCCCTGGGTATATCGAATTTGGTTCGGTGGCGGCTAAAGATAAATCAAGTCGACAATTGGACCTAACTGCAGTTGAGTCATTTGATATCACAGCGAATCGCATCGAGCTCATGGTGAACGGTACGAAATTAGAAAATGCTGAGAAACTTTTAAAAGTGAGCGTCATCCCAGCTGATAAAAATAGCAAAAAAATATCTGTGGAACTTGTAAACCCAGGCAACAATCCGGGAAGTGTTCACGGTAAGCTGTTTCTCGATACCAATAATCCGCAGCAAAAAACGCTGACAATCGATTTCTATGCGTTTTTTCGTTAAAGACGCACGGGATCGCATTTATAGGCTGCTGGATTGCGAAATTCGGGATTGTTCTTGAAGGCGGGATCGTTTTTAGGATCTAAATCGCAGACTGTAGGATTTAAATTTGTCCAACTTAGTTGGCCCGTCTTAATAAAAAAAGCCATTTTCAAAAAAATGGGCGTCATGTCCTGATCTATCTGGTTGGAAATTGTGGCGGGTTTACGGGGATCACCGGCGCTATAACCTTTTTCACACATCTCCGACTGGAACACATCTTTAATGGGCGTCTTTGATTCAAGCAAACGAACAAGACCTGCAAGATAGCCCGTACGATCTTCTCCGACAGTACAATGAAAAAGGACAAGGCTATTTGATTGTCGTCTAGCATTGTTGATAAAATCTAAAGCTGTGATCGTTTGCTGGCAGGGAGTTTTGAAGTCCGGAAAATTTTTGTAAGGAAACGGGACAGTTTTTATGCGGCTGGCTGATATACCCATCGATTGCCAAGTTAAGATTTCTTGTTTTACTTTGCCATCATCGCCATTTTTAAAAATCAAGATGTCGCTTAAGTTAAGATTCTTTAGCTCCTGATAGTCGGTATCTACCCTTGGTGATTGACTCCGTAGTATTTTAGGACCTTGAGCATCACTTACGACAACATGGGTGTTGTTTAATCGAACGCCATCAACTGAAGACGGGATCGGCGATATCGGATCTATGTTGCCAGATAATTCTTTAGATGTTTGTCCGAGTTGGTGTTGGCATGAAAGCAACAGCGACGTTGTAACGCAAAATAACCATAATGACGAATGGTTTAATTTCATAATAATTCGCCTAGCATAGCGACTTTATTGGCGGCGGTTACTCGTACGGGCAAAACTTTGCCGACAATGTTCTCATTGTGACGAACACGGACTGTTCTAAAATGAGCTGTGCGACCAACATAAGTTCCGCGTTCTTTGCTACTCTCATAAAAGAATAGCGCGTCGCGTGTTTTACCGATCTCTGCTTGGTTCATTTCGTTAGTAATCTGATTTTGGATTGCATTCAATCGAGCCAGTCTTTGTTCTTTCACTTCTTCTGGGATCTGATCCAAGAAACGTGCAGCGGCAGTGCCTTTACGTGAGGAATACTTAAAGGCATAAACAAAGCTATAACGCATGTCTTCGATGAGTTTTAGTGTGTCCTCGAACTCTTCGTCGGTCTCACCAGGAAAGCCAACGATAAGATCCGTAGAAATAGCGATATCTGGAACAGCATTACGTAACCATTCGATGCGTTCTTTATACTCAGCCACAGTTACTTTGCGCTTCATGCGCTCTAAGGTGCGATCATTTCCAGCTTGCACCGGTAGATGCATGTAGAGGCCCAGTTTCGGTTCTGCAGCAAAAAGATCAGCAAGGGGTTTTGTAAAATCGTGAGGATTAGAAGTTGTAAAACGAATGCGTTCTAATCCTTCGACCGCCGCTACATCTTTTAATAATTGAACGAACGGTCCGCCATCTTCGGGAACATCATCGCGACCTAAGAGGTCAAGGCCGTAAGAATTTACGTTTTGTCCTAGAAGTGTAATTTCTTGTGCTCCCTCAGATACGAGGTAGCGCACTTCTTTCAAAATGTCAGCGTTTGTGCGTGAAATTTCTCGACCACGAGTAAATGGGACGACGCAGAACGTGCAAAAATTATTGCAGCCCTGAATGATGTTCACAAATCTTGTAATTTCTTTTTTACCGGTTACAGAAGGAATATGGATGATGGGATCAGTATGAGTCAATTCGCCTCGATCATCATGCTTGTGATCTTCGGCGTGACGGTTGAACCCAGTGGCCATGGTCTGCTCACCAGTTGCGTTGTTTTCTTGAAGGAGGCGCGGCAACTCGTCAATTTTTCCTGGACCTAGTAACACGTCAATTTGTGGAGCAAGTTCTAGGAGCTTTTTACCATCCGCTTGCGCAACGCAGCCTGTTACAGCAATTCTTAACTGGGGATTCGACACTTTCAGATGATTTAAAACACCAAGCCTGCTTAGAACTTTATGGCGAGCTTTCTCCCTAATATGGAAGGTATTAAGCAGAATAAGTACCGCGTCTTCGGGAGAATTCGTGAGTTTATATTGATTTGCTTCAAGCAGTGCCAGCATGCGCTCGCTATCGGCAACATTCATCTGGCAGCCCCATGTTTCAATATGAACGAGGCGTGGAGAAGTTTGAAGACCAGTCGTTTGCGGCAGTGTTGGCGTTTCTTGAGTCATTTTAAATAATCCTAACGGCGATTTTTCTTACGTGCATCCTTCGCTTGTTTGCGAAGTTTTTTTAGTTTTTCACGGTCGACGATCTTAGGTTTAGCAGTTGCGCTGCCTCCACCAAACAAATCACCCATACCTGGGATACCACCCATACCAGCGGGCATTCCCGGCATTCCACCACCGCCCATCATGCTCTGAGCCATTTTCCGCATTTGATTTAGTTGACCTAGGCCGCCCATACCTGGGATTTTTCCCATAAGGCCACCCATGCCTTTGCCGAGCATGCCCATCATATTTCGCATCGCTTTAAAGCGTTTGATGAGGTCGGTGACATCTTGGTTTTTGGTACCGCTACCTTTAGCGATGCGACGAACACGACTCTCATTGAAGACGCTAGGATTTAAGCGTTCTTGTTCCGTCATCGAGTCAATCATCGCTTTGATTTTTGTTAACTCTTTGTCGTCAACATTTACTTCTTTAGGGATTAGGTTCTGCATGGGAAGCTTTGCCATAATATCTTTGAGCGAACCCATTTTTTGAATCGTCGACAATTGTTCGTAGAAGTCTTTAAAGTTGAACTGGCCTTCCAGCATTTTAATCATGCTAGCTTCTTGGTCGCCGTCGCTCACGCGTTCAAAATCTTCCATGAGGCCGACTACGTCGCCCATACCTAAAATGCGGCTAGCGAGACCCTCTGGACGGAATTCGTCGAGGCGTTCTAAGGATTCGCCCATACCAAGAAACTTAATAGGTTTACCTGTCACACGGCGAATACTAAGAGCAGCTCCGCCGCGAGCATCGCCGTCTAATTTAGTCATCACAACGCCGGTGATTTCAAGACGATCGTTAAATGCCTTTACAGTTGTGACTGCGTCTTGACCCATCATGGCGTCACAGACGAAGAGAATATTGTCTGGAGACGTGCTTGCTTTAATATCGTCCAACTCGGCCATGAGCTCGCTATCGATCGTGAGACGGCCGGCGGTATCGAAAATCACGGTATCACAATGAAGCTCGTAAGCTTTCATCATCGCGGCTTTGCAAATGTCGACGGGCTTAGCACCATCAATATGAAATACTGGCGTATTTAACTTCTGACCGAGTACACGCAACTGCTGAACCGCTGCCGGGCGATAAATATCGGCGGCAACAAGTAAAGGTTTCTTTTTGTGTTTGTCGATCAGATACTTGCAAAGTTTACCGGTAGTGGTGGTTTTACCGCTACCTTGTAGACCCACCATCATGACAGTGGATGGACGATTGGTTGCGAAGCGAAGCGTGGAGTCAGCTTCACCCATAAGCGCTACGAGTTCATCATGACAAATTTTTACAAAATGATCGGCTGGAGTGACGCGCATGCGACCGCCGCCGCTACCAGCTTTAAGCTCAATCGTCTTGCCAAGGGCCTGCTCTTGAACCTTTGCAAGGAATTCTTTAGCAACGCCGTATTCGACGTCTGCCTCTAAAAGACTTTTGCGAATCTCGCTGATCGCTTCTTTAATATTATCTTCGCTGAGAGTCGCTTTACCTGAAAACTTCTCACGTGCGAGCTTAAACCCATCGCTTAATACGTCTAGCATGACTATTTCTCCGGAATCGACGAACGCAGAACACCGGTATTCCTGTTAGATACAAGAAGATATGGCCGGGAGCCGCCTTAATTGCATGGGCTCGTTGTACTACACTAGAAGCCTTAGGAAAAGAGACATATGCCCTTTGCTTTTGATAGCCCAGGGGGAATATGTGGCTTGTCCCTAGATATTCGTTAATAGATTGATTCTATTGGTTATTTTTATAGTTCTGCTGTTTACCAGCTGCGAATTGCGTGGTTCTTAGCTGTTCCCCAGCTCAGGTCACCGTGGCTTTCTGGGGTCGCTTCTTCCACGGATTCTTCTGCATCAATTGGGTTTTGTGGGAGAACTTGAACGGAGTATTTGTATCCGCCCTCGGGTAAACGCAGTAGCTTGCTTTGACCGTTGTCCATCACAAATTCGGTCTCGCTAGCTAGGCTTTGCATAAGATATTTTGCTAAGGCTTCAAGCGTTCCGGTTGCTGCAGTCAGAGAGATTCCAGTGCGACATTCACCTTTAAAACCTTCACCAGTCAGGCGCATGCCTTCAGCAACTCTTAAAAGAGTAGGTGAATCGCTAAATATAGGATGCCAGCAACTTGGTTTACGTGGACCAGCAGGAACTAATAGAGTTTGTGTTGAGGCAGTATGTCTAAGTTTACGACCCTGAGCCGTTGCCGGCCGGCCAAGCATCGTCGAGGCGACTTCAACGAGTCGGTCCGTTACATCTGCTTCAGGAGTGATGATAATTCTAAAGGGCTGAGGGCCAGAAGGTGCACGGCCAGGAATTTCATGATCTGGAATACGGACACTAAATAACCCAACCTTACTCGTGTTCTCATAGAGCTGTCTCAGGAGATTTAATTCTTCAATAGCCTTCGCAAGACCATGGAATGAGATTTCTCGACGATCTTTATCATTGCCGTCGCAGAGACCTTTTTGCCAGCTCGGTGAAGTCATGACGAGCGGTAATTCTTCAGGCAGCGAGAACTGTAGAAGTTTACAAAATTTATTGAAAGAATCAGCTGTCGTAAGGTTGGTCGAAATTCTAGCCAACGACATGGTAACACCGGCTTTGCGGGCGATAATATAGGGCTGCCTGCTCCAGCGTTTAATCATGGCTTGCTGTAAGTCTTCTACCTGCACAATGGCCGCTTGTGGCATGAGTGTCTTGAGTGAACATCGCCAGCCGTCAGTAGTTGATTCCACGTTACTGCAATCAGGAACGATTGCAGCAATAGCTCGCTCCACACCGGATTTAAGAGAAGAAGAAATCTCAACGGGAAGAATGACAGGTGAAACGCCTGCTCTGACGGCGTTACACAGGCCTTCTCTATCTGTTGGTGCTAAGATAGAAGTGGCGATTCTAATGGAGGTGCTTTCAACGTTGATATCGCTTATAGCAGTATCCCAGGGCTGCTCAATGATGATTTCATTGTTGCTAACCGCAGTAATAAGTTTTGATTTCAACATAAGGGTCGGCTCAATACAGGATTTTGCGCCTAACCAAGCAATAATCTCGCTATTTTTTCCGTTACCGTCTCGCAGTGGAATCCACGATGGCTCAACGTCGCTACCGAGTTCAATCAGAGGAGCATCTGCTTTAATAGATTCTGTCGTAATTGAATCTACTTCAGGCCTACTTCGACAAGTCGAAAAGACAAAAGCCACAACACTTAAAGATGCTGCAAACCTAAGTAAATTTTGTTTTGAGATTTTAGAGAGGTTGGATCGATTGAACCGCAAACTCGATCTTCTCATGAAGGCCTCCGACCTCTGGATTGCTCGCTTCGACAACTGCGGCAACTGGCTGAGAGTGTTTCAGCAAGTGACGCGCAACTTCAACGCCTTCAGCATTCTCAGAGATCAGTACGATGTCTTTGAGGCGTGATTGACCACGCATCTCGTCATCGGCCCATTTATAAAGGGATTGATCGGTCACAAAATGGCGAGCCAGAATTACGCGATGGAAGTTACCCTTCTCACCGTCAATAACACCGTCTCCCTTCTCAAGATTCTTGATGGGATCGAAAGCTCCGTAATTCACGCCATCGATTTCCACAACAACTCGAGTGACCTTGGAGGAAAAACTCGCAGGTAGTCTTTCGGTAGCTGCCAACGGCACTAACACAAGCACAAGTAACGCAGCATTTGCCATGCGAATGACATTCTGCGACTTGAAAAAATTGTGAAGACGGTTCGGCAACTGCACGGAAATCCCCTGTGCTATTCCTTTTGATGATCTTTTTGTCTGAGATTGCATTTTTAATTTACCATAGCCCACAATGAAACACCAGACTCGACCTCAAAATTTTTCTTGACAGCCACCAATAGCTGACCCGACCTGTATCGGAAGGTTGTCAAGAAAGATTAGCTATAGCTTCAATTTCAACGTTCACGTCTTTAGGCAATCTCGAAACTTCCACCGTTGCCCGAGCAGGGTAAGGCTGTTTAAAAAAGCTACCATAGACTTCATTGATCGCCGCGAATTGATTCATGTCTTTAATGAAAATTGTCGTTTTAACAATATCATTTAAAGAGCCACCTGCTTCTTCAAGAATGGCCTGTAAATTTTCTAAAACTTTTTTTGTTTCATCCGCGATTCCGGAGCGAACCAGCTCACCTGACCTTGGGTCGATGGGGATTTGCCCACTCACGAATAATAGATTTCCTGTTCTAATGGCCTGAGAATAAGGGCCGATCGCACCAGGAGCCTTGGTGGTTTGAATGGCATCTTTTTTTATCACTATTTATTTTCCTCAATAACGGATGAGATAAATTGTCATATGTCAAATGACAAAAAACAACCTTTTTCTTTAGTAGATTCAATGTTGTAATGTCGCCCGGCAATGCCTATAATCTTGCACTGTATAATAATAAAGCAAATGTAAAGCATCGAAACGAAGCCACAGGAGGCACCGCGTGCTGACTTTTCCTCAGATTGATCCCGTTATCGTTGCTCTTGGCCCACTGCAGTTGCGTTGGTATTCGATGATGTATGTGCTCGGCCTAATGGCTGTTTACTATTTCTTTCGCTATGCATCGCGCAAGGGCACGCTAAAACTTGATCAGCAACAAATTGAAAATGTCATGCTCTATGCGCTGATTGGAATGATTATTGGAGCGAGGCTAACGTATGTCTTCGTCTATAATTTTGATCATTATATGCAGCATCCCGAAGAAATTATTGCGACATGGAAGGGTGGACTTTCATTTCATGGAGCTATTGTTGGAATCGCATTGGCCATCCTTCTATACTGTAAACGCAATGGTAAAAGCTTCTTCAACGTTATGGATCATGTTGTAGTTGCTGCACCGATTGGTCTGGGTTTTGGGCGTATTGGTAATTTTATTAATGGTGAATTATGGGGCCGCGTGACGGATGCACCGATCGGTATGATCTTTCCTGACGGAGGGCCGCTGCCGCGCCATCCTTCGCAGCTTTATGAATCGCTTTTTGAAGGTTGGATCCTGCTTGCGATTATGTATCTTATTTATAGATCTCGCCCACGTCTGGGAGTGTCGTCTGCTTTCTTCTTGTTATTCTACGCAACATTCCGCTTCTTTATTGAATTCTTCCGCGAACCCGATTCTCAGTTAGGCACTGTTCTTGGTCCATTTAGCATGGGGCAATTATTGTGCGCATTGATGTGGGTGGTTGGCGCAGTTATTTTGGCGTGGGGTATGACGCAGCCTAAAGCATCTGAGAATGCAGTTTAGACGAAACTTTTGCAGCTAGGGCTTGAATCGATAAATTAAGAGCCCCTGTGAGTGCAATGGCCACGGCATCAGTCGCATCGAGGGGCAATCTTCCGCGTTGGAAGCCCATGAGCGAACGCAGAGCATCCGCGACTTGTTCCTTCGAAGCAGCACCAGAGCCACCAATGGTTCTTTTGATGACCGTTGGACTGAATTCCATGACTGGTAGGCCATGTCGACCAAGAGCAGCGATGATTGCACCCCGAGCTTCACCGAGCTTGATACCAGAGGCCGCGTTGATGCCGTGAAATGTCCGTTCGACAGCCCCATGATTGGGTCGCGTATCGGTAATGAGATCAAAAATAGTTTCATGAATGGCCGCCAATCTCATGGCTGCCGCGGCTTCTAAGGGAGCTTTAATAATACCTGCGTCTAAAACGATCCAGTCTCTAGGTCCATGCGGGTGAACTTTTGTTGCTTCAAGCACGGCAAAACCAATAATACGGCTGCCTGGGTCAATTCCCAAGATGCGGGGAAAACGACGAGTTGGTAAATCGCTGTTAGGCATCAGTAGGACTTTCATGGTCACGTGGATTGCTGAATGATATTATGCCCTGTCTTATAGTACAACGACAGCTGAATCTCACATGCTCGCTCAGAGGAATTTGAAATGACATTTGGAATGTATCCACACACAAGATTACGCCGCGTCCGTATGAAGCCCTTTGCACGTGATCTGCGGCGCGAAAACTATCTTAGCGCTCAAGATTTGATCCTTCCAGTGTTTGTAAAAGATGGTACAGGAGCATCTGAAGAAATTTCCAGTATGCCAGGTGTGTTCCGCCATAATTTAGATCAATTACTGAAACTGGCAGAGAAAGCTATCAAACTCAAAATTCCAGCGATGGCCTTGTTTCCGGTGATTGAAGCAGCTCATAAGTCCTTAGATGCACAAGCAGCATGGGATGATAACGGTTTAGTTCCGCGTACAGTCCGCGAATTAAAAAAACGATTTCCGGAATTTGGTATCATTACCGATGTCGCTTTAGATCCTTACACAATCCACGGTCAGGACGGTTTACTAGATCAGCGCGGTGCAATTTTAAATGATGAAACCGTTGCAGCCCTAGTGAAGCAAGCACTTTGTCATGCAAGAGCAGGAACTGATGTTGTCGCCCCTTCGGATATGATGGACGGCAGAATCGGTGCGATTCGCGCAGCGCTAGAAGAAGAAAAACTCAGCGAAACACTCATACTAGCCTATAGCGCTAAGTATGCATCAAGTTATTACGGGCCATTTAGAGATGCTGTCGGCAGCAAAGGTGCGCTTGGCAAGGCTGATAAACACAGCTACCAGATGGATCCAGCAAACTCTGATGAAGCGATCCAAGAGATCGCACTTGATATCGACGAGGGCGCAGACATGGTGATGGTCAAGCCCGGGCTGCCTTATTTGGACATTATTCGTCGGGCGAGAGATAATTTTACCGTTCCTTTATTTGCATACAATGTGAGTGGTGAATACTCCATGATCAAAGCAGCGAGTATGCAGGGGTGGCTGAATGAGCGTGATGTTGTCCTTGAAACACTGATGTCTTTTAAGCGCGCTGGGGCTCATGCGATTTTAACGTATCATGCGATCGATGCAGCGACTTGGTTGAGTGAAAAAGCATAAGGTACATAGCTAAATGTTAGATGAAAATGTCGCCGAGCGGGTCTCGCTAAAATCGCTTGCTGATTTCCTCATGGAAACATGCCGTGTTGCGATTGAGTGCGGTTGTTCGAGTAACCGCATCGAGATGCTAGTTGCTCGGCTTGGTGAAGCCTGGGGCTATCAAGTTGAAGCAGCGGCTTTGCCGACAGCTGTATGGCTTAGCATCAGAGGCCGAGGGCAGCAGAGTTTGGAGTTGGTGCGCGTAAAAAGCTGGTCGATTAATCTCGAACGTTTGGCTTTGCTCAATGATCTTGTCGATGAGGTTGAAAATCATCGTGTCTTCTTAGAAGAAGCAGTCGATAAGTTAAAAATCATTAGTGTTTCGCCAAGCCCTTATCCCGCGTGGCTTACGCTGCTAGCCGGTGGTGGATCGAGTCTGGCTTTAGTATATATGAATGGCGGACGTCAGTTTGAACTTCTTGCGGCGATGGTCTTAGGAGTGTTTTGTCAGCTATCTATGGCTTTTTTTGCGTCAGGAAATCGCAGATATCTTGCTGATTTTTTCACGGCAATGGGTGTGGCATTTGCTGCGTCAGCGATTGAGAAATTTTTTCCGCGCATGGATATGGCTCGATTGATAGTTGGTGGTCTGATTTCATTGGTACCTGGACTCATATTTGTAAACTCACTTCATGAAGTAGCGCAAAAGAATCTCTCATCGGGCTCGGCTCGTATTCTTGAGGCATTCGTGATTGCGTTTAATCTTTCGTTTGGCGTCGCTGCGGCGCTGGGCTTTGTGCGTTATGCGGCGAGGTTGTGGTGACACCAGAACAAATAGAACAAGAATACATGTTTTTTATGGCATTGCTTGGCGGTGCTTGTTTTGCAGTAGTTTACCGTATTCCACGCAGGTATTTTGTGCATGCAACATTGCTTGCAATGATCGCAAGAATTTTGGTGTTTGCTATTTCGGCTAAGACCCAGGTTGCATTTGCAACATTCGTTGCAAGCTTTGTTGTTGGAGCTATCAGTCATTTATTTGCCCGAACTACTGGTAAACCCGCGCAGGCATTTTTGATTCCTGGAGTGATCTGCATGGTGCCGGGAACAAGCCTTTATAGGGCTTTTTCCGCTGCATTGGTGGGAGATTATTCGGCTTCTAATTTGGCAGTTGCTCAGGCATTGTCCGTGACTGCGTCTATATCATTTGCCTTGCTTCTGGCGAACTGGGTCGTTCCTAGTAAGCGGATGTTATAAACTGACGCCGTAGGTCACGGTTACTTCGCGTTCAAAGGGTGATTTCTCTGGAAATTTATAGAGGAAGAAGCTGTATTCGGCGATAAAGTACATGCTTGGACCAAATTTAATACCTGCGCCACCGCCAAGGGTCGGTTTATAAGAGATTGGGCTTATATATTTAGTAGGGGCAGAGCCGGTCTGTTCTTTCTCAGTTTCACGTTGAGTCGCGACGACGCCAGCCTTTGCACGTAGAATAAAGATACTGAAGCTAGGATCGAGGACAAGAGTTGCGGTCCCTTTTTTTTGACGCTCGGTGATCTTTACAGCAGAGTCTGGATCTGATGTATCCATATTTAAGTCATTTTCGTAGTCGATCTCTTCATAATCATCGACAGCCTGGCTCACCTTGCTAGTTGTAGTCAATTCATTGGTACCAACTCCAAGCTGGAATTTAAGAAGGCGAAACATCCCGATCGTAGCTCTCAAACCATAAGTCGTACGTTGTTTGGTGACGGAAGTCTCGGTCGCTGCAGGTGTATTGGAGTTCTTACCTGCTTTATCGGTTTTGATGGATTTTGTTGAACTGACACTGGCAAATGGTTCGATTGAAATTCTAGCCTGTGCCGCTTGAGAGCCCAGAATTGAAAATACTATCATGCATAGCAAAGCAGAATATTTTGGAAATGATTTGAAAATAAAATCTGACATCGACAGTAACCTCCTTGTTATTGTTCTGGGATGTTATTCGGCTAACCAGGCAAAATCTTTATTGCAGTTCTCGTAAGATGAGAGAGTCTTGAGTCAAATATGCGTTGCAGAAAGTCATGAGAAATAATGTGAAGCGAAGTAAGAAGCCGAGATTATGTAAGATAGTCGGAAATTTTGTCAAACGTCTTAAATCGTATTCTTTGAGTGAAAATAGCTACTGCCATACAATAGAAGATAAATAACGAAAAATTTCGGTAAAGGGCTTGCATGGCCAAAAACCGCCATAAAATATCGGATCTTACTAGATCGAATTACGGGATCGCAATTTGTGCTGTGATTTTGTGTTCTTTTGTGATGTCTGTGGCGTGTAAAAAGCGAATTGAATCCGACGCGAAAGGTATTGGTTCTCTTTCGTCACGTCAAGATGGTGCCTGTGGGGCCTCTGGCACCTGGACAGAAACGGCATTCCAAAAGGCAGATGCACTTTTAAAAACAATCAACGCGATCAGCGATAGAGCGGAGTGCAAGGCACTTGCTAATATTGGTTGGAAATTAACTTTGATTAAGAGTCTCACTACCAATCCATCGGAGATAGACTACCGTGTAGCTAGGTTTATGACTTTGCCCAGAGAGATAAGTTCTCTTACAACGTTTATGCATTTAGGAGCTAGTGGGGCTCAAAAATCGGCTCTGCTAGGGCAGGCGCAGCAAGCGCTTATGAGTCGGGTTGTTGAACTGAAAAGTGCTGAGTCGGATGTTCTTGTGCAATCTAATTTGGCGTCATCATTAGATGTTCAAGGCGATGGTACGGTGAATGTGACAAGAGAAATGGAAGGCCTTTACGCAAGGCTTCTTACTACAGGAAAGGTCGGATTAACTAATCTCGATGAGCTATTTACGGTGATGTCTAATTCGCAGGATTGCATTGGAAAAATGGGAGTTGTTCAATCCGAGTTCTTGTTAAATAGTGCACAAATGCTAGGGGCGTTTGCCTCTGCGGATGCCGGCGTTGCATCGCAGATTGGTGGTACAGTAAACAAATATATAAAATTTGTAAATTCCATGTATCGCTCAAAGATTATTCAGAGCAATAACGAGTCTCAATTACGCGAGACCATGAGCTGCCTTATGGATTTAGTAAGCTATTCCTATTGTGGAGCACGCGACGCCAAGGTCCTCCTAGACCGTGGATTGGAACGCACGATGAAAGGTGAGGCGTGGCCGGCCCCTGTCTATGATAGTTCAAATGCATTCTACGGATTGGATGTTTTAACGAATCAAGTTCCCACCATAAATAAATGGTTGCTACAGATAACACAGGGCATTGCGATGCGTAATAATACGAATGCCACCCTTCTAGCTGGCTTAATGGAAATTCCGATAGATTTAGTGGCGTATCGCAAGGAGCAAGATAAATCCTTTGATAAAGCAATGTATAGCATTGCTGGTCTTACTGACGAAAAAGCTAGAGTCACAGCAATGTCAAAACTTTTAGATTCGTTGGGTTGGTATATTTCAACCGCAAAGTTTCCACGAAGAAAGAGAAGTGGGCATAACGCAGAAACGGAAATACCAAATTTGTTAGATCCTCAAGGAAAGAGTTACCGCATCCCATTTATTTTAGGCGGTCTTAAAGAAGAGCTTATTCCAAAAGCAGCTATTCCTGGTGATCCTGCGGCTGTTTCTGGGGTTTTAAATTTGGCTAAAGTCGTAGCAAGTCAAGGGCCTTTAGAATCCATGGCTTCCTTCGAATTATTCCGCTCCACTGTCAGGCAAAACCTAACTGCATGGCAGAACTCTGCCGCAACATATGGAATGAACTATTTTTGGAAAAATTATCCGATCGATTATTTATCAATAGCAGGACAAGCATCTTCAGGGTTTCGGATCACTCCGATTGAAGCTTTTCAGTCCGTACGAAGTTATCTTTTGCATTTTCTACAATTAGCGAAGAATACGCAGTTGACTTCATTCCAAGTGAATGCACCGGTTGTTATCGAACAAATTAAAAAACTTGATACGATCATAAATGCTTACCAGGCGCTCTCCGAGAATAGTAGCCTAGCTGATGCTGAGAATTTTGTAAAATTAATCTACCAACAACTCGAAATGGTTATTTTTTCGGAGACACTGATTCAAGAACGCTTGCAACCTCTTGTCATCCTCGAGATCAATGCCATGATGGCGGGACAAATTCCTGGCAAGAATAATCTAGAAGCAAACATTGTAAATGTTGCGGAGAAAACCGCTGTTATGAATCTGTTTGCACGAGCTGGGCTTACGCCTGGAGATGGACAGAAAGTAAGCGTTGATATTGCAAGTTCTATGACTATGAGTCAACAAGTGTTAGAAGCACTAGAAACAATTGTTGGTAATCCTTTAGAAGACAATCTTATTAAGATGCAAAAACGCGCTAAAGGATTGGAGTGGAATGCTGATGCTGTTCGGGAAGATAGTTACCGCAGGTCCATCCGTAATACTTTGGCGATTTCTGGCTCGGATATAAGTGATCGTTATCAAGATCGCTTCTCTCCATCTTATATTGATTGGCTGTTACTAGTTCAACCGCGTGCGGCCTTAAGACGTTCAATGAATCCTGATCTATATCCTATGCCAGCAGCAGGCGGTTTTCGGGGATTCACTGATGATGAAAACGGGTCTTTTGCGACGATGTGGGGGTTCCTTTGCGCACAGTCCCTTTCGCTTTCAAATAGAGAACGTTACCGTAAGATATGCAGCGGCTCTTCTTTCGGCGTTGATGCGCCGAAGAACCTGCCTGGAGAAGCAAAAGGTGAAATAAAACTGGTGTATGATCAATGGTGGAGTGATTGGGATCGGAAGCATAAGAGCAGAAGTGGCTGGAATGGTGAGGATCCAATTTGCACAACATATGATCTCCAGCGACGCTGGAAGATCTACTATATGTCTTTAGATCAATTTACAAATTAGAATCAGTAATTCGATATGTTAACGCGGGAGGCGCTTATGAGAAGAATTGATAGAAATACCGTCCATATTATAGCTGCTACAGTGATTGCAGTAATTTGTGTTGGCATTGGCTGTAAACCTCGAAAAAACTCGGCCTCAGTAAAGGAGACTAAAAATGGTTCATTTACTCCTTTGGTTGGAGGCGCCTGTTCGGCATCAGGCCAATTTACTCAGGACGCGTTAAGGCAGGCACATGTTGTACGCGAGAAGCTTCAAGCATTTATGGAAGATAAAAACTGTAGTGCTGTGACCAGCGCGATTGCTAGTCTTCCTGATGGTAATCCTAACGAAAGCATAAATGCCGAAGATATGTCCGGAATGAATCTTTTTGCGATGTCTCAAGAGGTCCAGGCTCTACGCCGAATCCATTCAATACCCCATTCTTACAAAGGATCTGACGGCCAAGGCGTGACTCAATCGCAAATGACTGGACTTTTAAACCAGAGATTATTTCAAATGATAGGTGTTGAACAGTCAGGGATACAGGAAAAGGAAGGCGATGGTGAATCAAGTGCTATCCAGCGGGCACGTAATGATGTGAATTTGGCAATGAATCAAAAAAAGCGTGTGCTTCAAACCGCATCGGCAGCGATTGATGCCCTTGGCAATATGTTTGATGGTCTGGCGAGTTCTGCTGCATGCCCCATAAACCAACCTGGTCCACTAGGAGCTGTCGCAACGGCGTCTGTAAAATTATTAGGGGCATATGCTGGGGCTGATACAGGACTCGCAATGAAAGCATCTGCAACATTGCAAAAATATCTGAATTGGTCGCAAAAGAGTTATTTTCGAAATGCGCTTTCTTCAATGGATCAAGCAGAGCTGGGCCTTACAATTTCTTGCTTATTGGAGACATCCGCGAATAGCTATTGTTCTATTCGTGACAATCAAGCTCTTCAAAAGGATGTTGTAGCCCAAGATCCAAATGCTATTGACCACCTTATGGGTTATAAGATCCTGTCTAAGGAAGCCCCGATTTTAGCCAACTGGTTGATTCAACTTAAATCCAGTCAGCCGTCTCGCAAAACAGGAGATGTTGCCGATCAGATAGCCAACATGATGACGCCAGTAAATATCCAACAAAAGCGATTTCAGATTTCCAGTTTACTTGCAAAAGCTAAATTTAATATGGACAAGGATCCGCAAACAGGTCGACAGCAGGTATTCCAAGTGATGAGTGATATTTCTAACCTTCTTGGTGGACCTATTGCCGAAGGTCTACCAGCTTTTTTCGATTTAAAATATCCGTATCAATTCCGTTATTTTTATCTTTTAAAAATTCCAGTGGATGAGCAGTGTACGAGAGCTGTCAATCCCAAAGATCAGGATAGTTTTTTCGTAACGACGAACTATATGTCCATCGGTGAGCCGGAAGTTGCGCTGAATACAATTCAGAACACCGTGAATGAAATGTTTACTACTATTAGTGGTCAAGTATCGAACTACCTTCGTCGTAACTCTAACCAGGATGCCGCTCAAGTCATCGCTGCATTTGAAACTCCGGTATCCGCAGTGCAACCGAGTCCAAGGCAGGTTATGATTGATATTCAAAATTATATGATGGATGTGCTTGCAATCATTGACGCTGAGGCGAAAAATAATATTGCGGAGGCGGCTGCTCGACAACCTCTAGCTGCCGTTATTGTCGAGTCTGTGAAAAAAATAGATCGAATCTTAAAAGTATCAGATCAGATTCGTACAGATAGTTCTGCCATCTTCCAGCCTGGTGGCGCTGTTGACGAAGTATTAAATCAACCTCGCAGGACATCTCTCGCTTTGGGTGGTGCAGTTCCGCCGCCGCCATTGAGCGAAGCGGAAAAAAGGTTGCTTAAACTGAATCAACCTCTGACTAAGAATCCCAAATCTTCTATTGCTGATTTAAAAAAAGGGGACGATGAACGCGAAAAATTAAGTGATGCTGATATTGCTAAATCGAAGTTTGCGAAAGTATTTGAAACCTTCAGATTACTTGGTTCTACTGTCGTTACAGAGTTTGATATGGATACCTATCAAGAAATGTTCATAATCAATAGGTTGGCGAGGGTTGTGCAGTTTGATATGCAGCGGCTTATGCGCACAATGATGGCGTCCCCTGGTGATGCCAGCTTTTCGCCGGTCACTCAAGCACTTCTAGCCGTTGCAAATGACATGATGGTGGACCGTCTAGGTACGGTATTTGGAACTGATCCCCAGCGTATGAAGATAGACTTGGCGAGTGCTCAAGTTGTCAATATCAACACAATGGAAGCACTGGGGAGTGCCACCACTGATCAATTAAACACATTTGGCAGCTCAAATCCGGTCGTAAATACGTTCTTACGATATATTGGTATTTTG
>CAZUYQ010000008.1:10237-29148 GCA_964624705.1 uncultured Polynucleobacter sp. | reverse complement strand
TAGAATTTTAGGAGGTGAGTGAGTTATTAGGAATATTTTAAATATCAAAATATATAGGAGACACTTTAAGTAAAGACTCCATCAATGACGCTTTTTTGGCTAGTATCAGTCAAAGTGCTACTAAAGCTGTCGTTATGCCCGTTAAGATCTGGGCGAATGTTGTAAATCAAATCGAATTTACCTCGAAGCTGTCCTGGAATGATGCGTTGCAAGCGGGTGTTTCCGCTACGCCAGATAAATGGACAAGTTCATCTAATACTATCGGGCGTTGGATGCGACCTGATCTCTATTGGACACCAAACTGGTGGAGTGGTAATCGTTTGTTTACAGATAACGAAGCTGGCTCGATGGCAACGTTGCGTGCAACCTTCTGTATACAAACCTTGTCGATGCCGGATCCCCGGATGTTTAATGCGTTCTGTAAAGGTGCAGTTCTCTATAGTGTGTTTGAAACTTCCGAAGCAGTTGAAGCGAGAGCTAAGGCAGGTTCGTCCGTTACACTCGGTGCAGATGGTACGATGGCGAAGGTGCAGGGCTTAAGTCTTGTTTACGACGACTGGTTCCGCGCCTACGAGATGAATGAGCAAAAACATCTGCCTAAAAATAAAAACTATTTTCAATCGCAACGCGTTTGCGCTCTATATGATCATTTCCGGGCAAATGAGGTGTTTTTCTTAACTAAGCCTCAGCGGGATATTGAGTTGATTAATGAGGCGAGAAATAGAAAGTGATTTATTGAAGGTTTTTCACTTTTATACTAACCCGATTTCCTTTATTCCCTGACGCCAATGCACATAACGGCTTCCATCTTTCAACCTTGGCGTCGGGGCATTTGAAAAACAGTAAGCTTCATGCTCGCCGAATTCTGCACGTAACAATTGCAGGTGCTTTACGTCCTCATCGGATGGAAAGGTCGTCTTACCGACTCCTCTTGCCCCATACAAGAAAAAGCTATTTGATTTTAAAGGCTTATAGACTCTTTGGAAATTCATGTTAGTCCACTCCGGATTTTCCCGTACTTTCCGGAGTCTGCTACGCCTGATTAAATATCGAACTTAATTCCCTGTGCCAAGGGTAAGGTCGACGAATAGTTAATCGTATTTGTCTGACGGCGCATATACGCCTTCCACGAATCCGATCCCGACTCACGGCCACCGCCAGTTTCTTTTTCGCCACCGAATGCTCCACCAATTTCAGCACCTGATGTACCGATGTTGACATTGGCGATACCGCAATCTGATCCCCAGGCAGCGAGGAACGCCTCTGCTTCCCTCAAACTATCGGTGAAGATACTTGAGCTCAAACCTTGGCGTACACCATTCTGAAGATCGATCGCTTCAGTGACATCACCAGAATATTTAATAAGATAAAGAATTGGTGCAAAGGTTTCATCTTGAACAATCGGCATGTCATTGCGAGCTTCGACGATAGCAGGCTTGACATAGCAGCCAGACGGAAAGCCATCTAACACTTCGCCACCAAATAGTAATTTTCCGCCTTGGTCCTTTGCCGCTTGGAGAGCATTTTGCATCATCACTACGGCGTCTTTATCAATGAGTGGACCGACGTGATTTTTCTCATCCAATGGCGAGCCAATTTTGAGACCGTTATATGCTTTAAGGAGCATCTCTTTCACTTTATCGTAAATTGAAGCATGCACAATCAAGCGACGAGTCGTGGTGCAGCGTTGACCGCAAGTTCCGACTGCACCAAATACAACGCCAGGTGCCGCTAATTTAAAGTTTGTGTTCTCAGTAAGAATGATAGCGTTGTTTCCGCCTAATTCTAAGAGGGAACGTCCGAGCCTTTTGCCAACAACCTCGGCAACGCGTTTGCCCATGCGCGTGGAACCTGTCGCAGAGATCAGAGGAATTCTTTCATCTTCCAACATTGGTTCGCCCACTTCTTTGACATCGCCGACGATTAAACTAAGGACGCCTTCTGGGACTTGGTTTTCTTTAAGGACGTCTTTCATGATGTTAAAACACGCGACTGCAGAGAGCGGTGTCTTCTCGCTTGGTTTCCAAATCGAAACATCACCGCAAACCATGGCAAGAAAACTATTCCAAGACCAGACAGCGACTGGAAAGTTAAATGCAGAAATAATTCCGACGACGCCGATTGGATGCCACTGCTCGTACATACGATGCGATGGACGTTCGGAATGCATGGTAAATCCATAAAGCTGACGTGAAAGGCCCACTGCAAAATCAGCGATGTCGATCATCTCTTGAACTTCACCGAGTCCCTCTTGTAAGGACTTGCCCATCTCATAGCTCACAAGTTTGCCAAGTGGATCCTTCATTTCACGGAGCTTATTCCCGATCTGACGCACAATTTCACCGCGTTTGGGTGCGGGCACTTTTCGCCAAGCGATAAAGGCCGTTTCTGCAGTTTTGACCACCTGATCGTAGTCGCTACGGGACGCTTTCCATACTTTGCCAATCAGCTTGCCGTCCACTGGACTGAAGCTCTCGTAGCTCCCAGCTTTGTGGCTGCCGGCGGTCTGAGTGCCAGTCGATATACCTTCAGCGGTTCCAGTGAGGCCAAGTTTTTCCAAGAAATCCAGAGAGATAGTCATAAAATGACTCCTTTTATTTTGTACGATGTGAGACCCCAAAGTTTATCTGCAAATGCACTTCTGATTCCACTCAAATCCGTTTAGACTGGGGCGTCTTGATAAAATTAAGGAATCCCATGAGTTCATCAGCTGTCTATATTGCACGTCGCTATTTAACCTCTCACCGTGGCAACGGTTTTATGTCGTGGATCACCTTTTTGTCGATCTCCGGTATTTCCATTGGTGTGGCGGCGATGATTGTCGTTCTATCTGTCATCAATGGTTTTGAAACTGAATTGCGTAATCGCTTTCTTGCTGCGAACGCCCATATCCTGGCGTTTCAATTTCCGGCAGGTTTAGACAATGTTGAAGGTTGGATGGAGACGATCCAAAATGATTTTGGCCGCGAAATTACTGGAATGTCGCCCTTTGTACATTTTGAATCGATGATCACTAAAGACTCTATTATGCACAATCTTTTGGTTCGAGGTATTCACCCGGAACGCAGAAAATCAGTTCAAGATCTTGTACCTTATATTCATCCGCCAGAGGCGCTAGATATCTTGCAAAAGCGTATTGATCATCCGTCGCTGGGTCAAGCGGCTACTCCTGAGCCCATTATTTTAGGTGTTAGACTTGCTTCGCTTCTTGGCGTAAAAGTAGGCGATATTGTTAAAATTGTTCGTCCTAATTCCAATACTGAGGGTGAGCTACGTAATTTTAAGCTAGTCGGTATTTATGATTCTGGATTGAAGCATTATGACGAGAAACTTGGGATTTTATCCTTACCAGCTGCACAAGAACTGTTCAACATGAAGCAGAAGGTTATCGGGATTGAGATAGGTCTCAAGAATCCCAATGATAGTCGGATGATTGCAGCCAGGATGTCAGAAAAATATTCCATTACGATTAAGGATTGGCAGTCATTTAATAAAACTATGTTCGAAGCCATGGAAACCGAGCGATCTGTTATCGGTTTGATTGTGGCATTGGTGGCATTCGTGGCAAGTTTTAATATCTTGACGACGCTCTTTATTACCGTCACCCAAAAGCAACGCTCCGTCTCAGTCTTAAAGGCTCTTGGGGCAGCGAATGGGACTATTCTTAAAATCTTCGTGATGCAGGGCCTTTTTATTGGGGTCATTGGCGGAATTTGCGGATCCATCCTGGCATTGTTTATTAGCCTACTTCTAAGGCGGTATCAGTTTGTTGAGCTACCGGATCTTTATATGCTTACAAAATTACCAATCAATTTTGATCCCCGAGTCTACGTAACCATGGCAGGGTCCGGAGTTCTTATGTGTGTGATTGCTGGTATTTACCCTGCATTAGTCGCAAGTCGAATCAATATTGTTGATGGGTTTAAGGGGCGCCAGGGAGGCTCCTAAGAGTCTTCCATGGTGATTCCAACCCCATGACTTAATTAGCTCTTTTTTTACTCTCACAGAGTGTGGTACCCTTTGAGTGTCTTCTAGGCAATTGAAGTGGGCATATCAATGGCAAAATATAAAAAAAAGAAAGTTGGCGAGATCGCCACGACTAAAGCGCCGGCTGCGGCGCTTGAGCTTACTGTTGCCCCCAAAAAAGCTATAGCTGATTCCTCTGTTGATACATCTCAGAAGGCTCCTGAAGACGAAACTGCAAGCGAACGCAAAGCCCGGAAGATGGCTTCGGGTAGCATCAAGCTCCAGTTCGCTGGTGACTTAGTTTTAGTTCGTAACACTCAAAAGCCCTTATCGGGTCTTTTTAAGCGTTATGCCGACCTGTTCGAGGCCCTTGCAAACATGGACAAGGATCACCGCAATCTTGTGTACCGGTTTATGACTGCTCTGATGCTGACAAGTCATGCGAAGAAAGCGACTCATGTCGAAACAAAGCGCAAACTATTTGAGCACAAGAACGATCTTTACGTGGCGATGGCTAACGAACGTTCTTTAAGACGCATTTTCGAATTTAAATATCTTGTTAGTAAAAACTTTCGCGTGATTTCCTACTGTGACACCTGCGCTAAGAAGAATGCCGAGGCAGGGCTTGATCGCCATAAGTGGAAGTACTGCAAGGCCTGTAACGTCGATCATAATTTTTATAATTTATTGTCGATGGAAGTAAAATTTCCGAACGGTTGGGCTCGTTTGTTCTTGTCGAACGATCAAATCCCACGTCTTAAAGGCTTTCGTATTCCTCGCAAAGTTAAAGCCGGTGACTTAAGTGAAGAAGCGATGTTTGATCGCTATCATTATAATTCGCGTAATTTAGACGCGATTGAAATTGATTCTGTCCTGACTCTGAACGCAAAACTCGCAACTCAGCCGCTTGCTATCGAAATGCCGCAATCCGAAGTGGATCACAGGCCTATTCGAGTCAAACGTGCGCTGGCCTCTACCTAGAAGCTATTTTTTGCACAACTCTGAAGACGGTATCTCGGAATAGAACAAACATGATGGATACATGAACCGTTGCACCAACCGCAATGTTGAAAATGATACCGTCTTGATGCGCTAGATATAAAACCAAAGCCATGATGAGTGCTGGGCAAGAAGCTCGTAGGATTTCCCAGCAAACTCCTTTGTATTCGCCCAATACATGTAAAGCCATGCCGATCGTTAAAATTGCGGCAATCCAACGTCCTGCGGCGCTGGCAGTTGCAAAAATACTGAGTTGTTCAGAGTTGCCAAATGCG
Organism: uncultured Polynucleobacter sp.; assembly: GCA_964624705.1. GTDB lineage: Bacteria > Bdellovibrionota_B > Oligoflexia > Oligoflexales > RGVZ01 > CAMDKS01. The sequence goes on along the minus strand of CAZUYQ010000008.1, from coordinate 23,908 downwards.
AAAGAAGATGCCACTCCAGCAATCAGGCCAATTGCCATCGCGGCGTTGTATAAATTCATTTTTCCACGAATAGCGAGCACTTGATTGCCAAAAGTAAGAATGAACATTTGCGCCATTATGCTGGATGTCATAATGGACAAAAGTCTTGAATGCACGACAAACGCATCACCTAGAATCACTTTTACGATCCAAGAATCGACAAACCAAACTCCCGCAACAATCGGGCTGACGACTAAGATGGCTACCCTCAGTCCAGCGCGCAGGTGACGGATAAGAGATCCCTGGTCGAAGACACCCAGCATTTCCGCAAAAAAGACGGTCGTGACCATGGTGGCAATGGGAATAATGCTTTGGGCAATCTTAAGAGGGCCAGCATAGGCGCCCGCGCCGGTAGCTCCGACAAATTTTTCGACAACAGCCAAGTCGAATCGCTCTAAACCAATAAGAAGAAAAAATGATATGGCAAAAGGAATAGCACTGCGGAATGCCGTCGACATCCGCACAAGCGAAGGCCAACTCCAACCAATTTTCTTGGTAACGATTATAAATGAACCAATAGCAACCAGCGCATTGGCACCCAAAACGGATACGGTATAGACTGTTGCATCTTGGTCACTACGAACGAAACTAAAGATAACAATGAGGCTCAATGTCTTTGCCACTATGGACAGCGTGCTGACGAGAGGGAGAAGGTTCATTGTTACCATGGCCCAAACGCCGTCTCGCGCCGATGTCAGCAGTACAAATAATGATTGAATGACGATGCCTTGATAAATACTCCACGACGGGTTTTGGCTCAAAACGAGCACAAGAATGACGCCGGCAATTACAGCGTGTATGAGTCTTAGGAGCACCGACGTAGCAAATATTTCACCACGTTCCTCAGGTTTTGCATGGCGCCATGCGATCATGCCCCAACTTTGATAGCCAAAGACGACAAAGAAGATGGCAAGATCAATAAGCCATTGAGCAAACTGTGAAAGACCAAAACTTCGTATGCCAAGTCGTTCGGCTGCAAAATGAAGCGTCAGAAGTGGAAATATTTTGTTTGCGACTTCACTTGCAATACCGGCTGCAAGTGATGAAGCAATACGTTTTCTTTGCATTGTAATGGTCGCTCCCAATGTGTCCTAAGATATTAGAGCATATAAGATTTTGGAACAAGGCTCAGGTTTATCATTGCTGTTCTGAGCCGATACACGATTTTCAGAATGACGATGTGTTAAAAAAGGATATTATAAGAGCTTCCAAATGATGGCGAAGCGACGCTGGCCCAGGTAAAAGGATTTCTTTCATGCAGACTGACAAGCGACTAAAGATCGGAATGGCTTTAGAGGCGATCCATCGTTATGGCGGGTTGACTCGCAGCGCTTGGGAACTCTCGCAGCATATGGGGCGCAACCATGACGTGATTTTTTTTACGACTCATGCAGAATTAACTGGTACCGAGACATTCCAAGTCAAAATACTCAAGATTCCAAATATTCCTTATATCAAGAAATGGATTTTTGCCTGGAAGGTTTCGCGTCAAAAGAAAATTCATAGCCTAGATATTTTGAATGTTCACGGCACGAGTGGTCTTTGGCAGGATGTTGTTACGGCGCATAGTGTGCATAAAAAATGGTTTTTGTGGTCGCTAGGAAAGACAACGGCATTGACATTTCCGTGGCTAAGGAAATTATTGAACCCTGTGCATTACTTTACAATCGGGTTGGAACTGATTCAGTACAAGCTTGGCTGCACAAAAAAAGTGATTGCCATATCGAATCAAGTCAAAAAAGATCTGCTTGAGCAGTTTTCAATTAGTCCAGATAATCTGGAGATTATTTATCAAGGAGTGAACACTTCTGAATTTGATCCGAAACATCGCCAAATTCTACGGGATAAAATAAGATCGGCATCGGGAATTGCACCTGATCAAAAAGTTATTATTTTCGTCGCACATGAATTTAGACGTAAAGGGCTCGGTGTTTTAATCGAAGCAATCGCAAAATCAGAAGATCGGAACGGATTTCTTCTGGTCATTGGTCAAGACGATCCGAATCCCTTTAAAGCGATAGTTCATCAGTTAGATCTGGCCGATCGCGTGCGGTTTCTAGGGAGGCAGAATAATCTTCATGAATGGTATGCCGCGTCAGATGTTTTTGCCTTCCCTACTAGCTATGAGGCTTTTGGTCTGGTGATTACAGAAGCGATGGCAGCTGGCTTACCAGTTATAGTTCCGCATGATGCCGGCGCAGCCGAATTGATCACTCACAATGTCGACGGATTGCTTTTAACAAAATGGAATGCAGTGGAAGAGTTAGTCTCTGCGCTAAATCAACTTGATGATCCGGAAGTTCGAACGCGTATTGGTATGGCTGCGCGGCAGCGGGTTGAGGCCTGGACTTGGGCAGATGCAGCTGATAAAACTCTGGAGCTTTATTACACGATATTAAGGTAATTAATTCATGAATTGGTCCGAGATCCTTATTCCTGAGCATGCCGCCGAGATGATCCTTCGCGGTACACTTACTTATCTAGGATTACTAATACTTTTAAGAGTGGTATTGAATCGTCAATCGGGTCACCTTAATTCCAGCGATTTACTAGTTACTGTGCTTATTGCCGATGCCATATCGAATGGAATGTCGGGAGACTATAAGAGTGTTCCGGATGGCTTGATTCTTGTGTCAACGATTATTGCCTGGGATTACGGAATTGATTGGCTTTCTTATCGTTCAAAACTTGTTAGACGTTTGTTGCGTTCAGCCCCACTTTGCCTTGTGACGAATGGCCGGATGCATCGAAAAAACATGAAAAAAGAATGGATTACCGAGTCTGAGCTTATGGAAAAAATCCGTCAAGGCGGCGTTCAGGACCTTCGCTTCGTTAAGGCTGCCTATCTTGAAGACGATGGAGAGATTAGCGTTATCAAGGTTTGAGGTCTTTAGGCGAAGGATCTCACTAGCTTACCTCCACAGGCCATCCCTGCCTAAAATAAAGGCGAAAATCATTGCCATTATCCTGAAATCATTGTAAAAACCGGCGCGATCCTAAAATTATGGAGATCCTCCTATGCGCCATTTTACGCTACTCTTGTCTTTATTTATTTTTTCTCTCACGGCATGTCATAAAAAAACTCAAACCGAGACCGAAGCTAAGTCCGCAAGTTCGGCTCCGATGGTACTCACCGAAGTGTTGGCACCGAAGCCCATGTTCGATTCTTTGCTCTATCCTGCGCGTGTGGATGCAGGGGCGCAAGCGGCTGTGTTATCTGAAACCGATGGCATGATCACTTCTGTAAAGACCGCGTTAGGGCGCAGCGTAAAAAAAGGCGATGTTCTGTTGACCATCGAAAACCCAGATCCTGTATATCGTTATGCTCCGGTCTCCATCACTGCTCCCGTGGATGGCGTGATTAGTTCCTTAGATGCAAGTATTGGTAATCGGGTAGAACGAACACGCAAACTTGCGGTCATTGCCGATATTCGCGATGTTAAGGTTTTGATTGAAGCAACATCTGGTGATTTGGCTAACCTAAAACAAGGTTTACTTGGTTCCTTAAAACTCAATGATAAGCCCTATGTGGTCAAAGTTTCTGCGGTGAGTCCGGTGGTTGATCCAGCAACTGGAACTGCAACCGTCGAATTAAAACCTGCACGCGGCGATAAATTAACGCCGGGAATGATTGGCCGCGTCGAATTTAAAATACATGAACGTCAGGGATTTCAAGTTTCGGATTCCGCAATCGTCTTTAAAGGCACTGATCCTTACTTGCGAGTTGTGGCTGCAGACAATAAAGCAGCTTGGCGTAAAATTACCGCCGGTCCTTCGGTTGGCGGGCAAACAGAAATTCTTGACGGTGTAAAAGCCGGTGAACAAATTATCGTCCGGACAACATCTTTTATTTCTGACGGCGATCTTGTCCAAGTACAAGCTGCAAAAAAAGGTGAGGTTGCTCATCAATGAAGGGTCTTTATTCGTCGCCCCTCCGCGTTTATTTGGTGATGGGGTTACTGGCATTTTTCGGCATTTATTGCGGTCTTCAGTTACCAGTCTCACTCTTCCCTAATTCTTCGAGGCCGGTAGTCCGTGTTCAAGGACAATACGGCAATATGACAGCTGAGGAGTACCGTCATGCTTATGGCGCCAGTCTTGAAGCAAAGCTTCGATCGCTCCGACTTGACGATGCGCAGGTAGAGGAAGTCGACGCAAATTATCGGCCGACTGAATTTGATATGAGAGTTAAGTTTCGCTGGGGTGACAATATTGAAACTGCTCTTCGCGAGACACGAAATGTTACGTCAGCCTTTGCTGCACAGTGGGGTAACTCACCGGACTATGCATTACAGACTTGGATCTGGAATCGAAATTCGGGATTTCTAGCAGTCAGTTTTTTCTCCAATGAACGCTCACCCGACGAGCTCTATCGCATTTTAGATCCCATCCTTACGCCTCGCCTTCAGATGATCGCTGACGCCGAAAGTCCGCACATTTATAATCCACAGTCTCGAGAAGTGCGTATTGAATTGAAACCAGAGGTTTTGACCTCGCTTCAATTGTCGATGAACTCTATTGAAGACTCTGTGCGTAAAGGTTTTGAGACTCGGCGTGGTGGAGAGGTTGTGTCTGCAGGTAAAATTCTGCGAGTCATCATGCCGAGGCAGGTGAGTCGAGTTGAAGACATTGGCATGATTCCGGTGCAAACAAATTCAGGAAAGATTGTTCCGTTACGAGATATTGCCAGTATTGCTCTTGCTCCTCAGACGAACGGCTCTCAGATTTTTAAAACAAACGGGGCGGCGAGTCTTTTGCTTTTCTCCTCGCCGAAACCTGGTGGTAATGTCAAAGCAATGTCTGAGGACATCATGATTGAAGTGCGGGAGGCGATGAAATTGCTTCCTGCCGATGTGCAGTACCGGATTCTGGTGGACCCCTCAGAGTTTATTTCGTCATCTATTGAAAACGTCATGCATGAAGTCCTCATTGGCTCCTGTCTGGCTGTGATTGTTCTACTTATTTTTATTGGTAGTCCTAAAAACGTCGCGACAGCAGCCATTGAAATTCCAATCAGTCTGGTCTTGGCGTTTATTTTAATGCGTATGGCAAAAATGAACATCAATCTGATTTCGTTGGGTGGACTGGCCTTATCAGCCGGGATGAACGTAGATGCCTCAGTCGTGGTGATGGAAAATATTTTTCGTCATTTTGAAAAAGTAAAAGGTCGAATTTCGCGAGATGAGCGGCTGCGTATTATTGTGACGGCCGTCAATGAAGTAAAAGGGCCGGTCATTGCGTCGACGATTGCCTCGCTTGTGGTCTTTCTTCCGCTAGCGTTCACCTCAAATCTTAGCTACGCGATTCTCGGTGATCTTGCAAAAGCTGTGGTATTTTCACACGCCTTCTCTGCTCTCGTGGCATTGGTTTTGGTGCCGACGGTTCGCCTGCATATTATGAGCCGCGAAAAGGAAGTTCAACACCCAAAGTCACCGATTGATAAAGGTCTAGTCTGGCTTGAGTCCACTTATGCAAAACTCTTAGGATTATTTATTGATCCCAAAGCATTGAAATTTCGGCTCGGTGCGACCGCTGCCCTAGTCTTGATTTTGGCGGGGTTGATTGCATTTGTGCTGCCAAAACTTCCTAAAGAAGTGGTGGGAACTCCTGATACAGATTGGGTTATTCTTGGTGTCTCGTCAGAGGGCAATTCTAAAATTAGGCAGATGGAATCTATCTCTGATTTGATGGAGCGAGAATTACTTGAGAAATTTGGTAGCAAAATAAAATACACATTTACAGAAATTGATGGTCCGAATTACGCCCAGGTAATGGCAAGGCTTAAAGACAAGTCAGAAATGAATGCAGTTAAAAAAATTCTCGAAGAACACTTTAAGAACACTCCGACGAATAAGTTTTTTATTGAGTCGTGGAATCCAAGTGAACTTCCCCTGCCTGAGCCCGAACATTTACAAATTGCTATATCGGGAACCACTCCAGAGATACGGCAGGATGCTGCAGGTGAGTTGAGTGGTCTACTTGAGGGTAAACAAGTATTCCCGCGGTTCGATACTAAACCGGGTGCTGAACGTAACTTTGTTATTAGTGTTAATCCAAAGGTTGACCAGTGGTTACTGGCTCGAGCAAGTGGGAGTACCTCATCCTTAGAAGATGTCATGACTCAGATTCGTGTGGCAACTGTCACGCGAGAGATAGATTCATTTCCATTTGGCAAAGATACTTTCCCTGTGATTTTAACGATGTCAGGTGAACCGCCACAGTCTCTAGAAGACATTGGCACTTGGTCGGTTGCGTTAAATAGTAAGATTGCCCCGCTTCGGGCGCTTGCCGATATTAAACGGACTCGGGCACCAGCTGGTGTTCGTCGGATAAATCAAAAAGAAGTGAATTATATTTATGCCTCGTTGCCTGAACAATCGCAGGGCCCCACTGCTGAGGAGCGCCGGGCGCAGGCGAAAATTTTAACCGACGAATGGCAGAAAGACTTTAATGCGAGACATCCTAATTCAGACGATCAGCCTGTAGTTCAATTTGAAGATGGCGAGAAGGAAGCGCATGAAGCCATCGATCAACTGCAAGTGGCAATTGGTTGGTCGATTCTTCTAATTTTTCTAACGATGGTGATTCAGTTTGGAAGTATTATGGAGCCGCTTATAGTGCTTGCAGCAATTCCCTTGGGAATTATTGGCGTACTCATCGCGCTTTACGTATTTAAAAGTTCGTTGTCACTAAACTCAGCCTTGGGTGTCATCCTGCTGAACGGTATCGCGGTCGCTAACAGTATTATCTTAGTCGACTTCGCCCGCAAGCTTCATAATGAAGGTCTACCGCCGTTAGAGGCTGTAATTAAAGCTGCACGCACACGCTTGCGGCCGATCTTAATCACTTCTTTGACGACGGTTTTAGGAATGTTGCCGGTTGCCTGTGGTTTTGGTGACGGTGGAAAAGTTCTTCAGCCTCTGGGAATTGCCGTCGCTGGTGGGCTCTGGGTTTCGATGTTACTGACGTTGTTTGTTGTCCCGACTTTACATGTTGCATATATGAAGTTTGTTCAGCGTTCGAATCAAAAAAATCAATCTTTGACTGTTCCCGTGCTCTTGTTGTTAATTCTGGTTCCTCTTATGAATACTAGCACTTCATTTGCTGCCGATTGGTCCTATGCGGAGCAGATTGCCAAAATTGCTGCAAAGCAAGGCGATATCTCGGCGTCTGATAAATCCACTAATGCTGCTCGCGAACGTGATAAGGCAGCGGCTTGGAATTACTTGCCGACAGTATCAGTAGACGCAACCAGAGCTTTTGCGAAAGAGCGTGTTCCTGAGCTAAGCAATTATCATACGACCGATACGAATGCTGCTCTGAGTATGAATTTATTCCGTTTTGGTGCCGATGCGGCCGCTCAGGACTCTAGTCACTATCGCTATGCTGCTGCAGTCGAAAAAAACCAGTTAGCACGTCTTGATGGCGAGGCAAAAGCAGCCCAACTCATTCATGAGGCGATTGCTGCGAGCATGGAAGCAGCAGTTTATAAGCGACGTTTGACTACGCAAAGTCAGGTGATTTCTGCTTCCGAAGCACGGTTTCGCAAAGGTATTTTAAGTGAACAGGAACTCACAAAATTAAAACTCGAGGCCTCAAACCTTTCTCTTTCCATGAATTCGGCAGAACGCAATGCACTGCGCGCTTCGTCGTTAGTTGCAGAGCTTGGGGCGACGTTACCTGATCCGCTCGTCTGGCCGATTGGCGCAAAAACGCCCTCACAAATTCAAGTTGCGAGTATCAGCTTGTGGGTCGAGAAGTTAACGCAGAATTCTCTTGATCTTAAAGCGTTAGAATCTTCTGCTAAAGCTGCCGACGCAGCAGTTCGTGAGGCGAGAGGAGCGATGATGCCTTACGTTGATGCAACTGCAGCGTGGAGCAAGTCTTACCTTGATGGTTATCCAACCCAAAAGGATCAGCAGCGTTACTATGTTACCCTTACAGTGCCGCTGTTCTCGCGGTTTAGCGATTGGGTTGAGTACCGTGCCCGTGCCGAAGAAGCTGGTGCCGCTTCAGCGACACTGGACGCTGCTCGTATCCGCTCGACTCATGAATTTACGCATGAGAAAAAATTGCTTCTAGCTCTCTCGGATGAAGCGTCTCAACGGGATAAAAACATCGAGGCCGCCGATAAATTATTTCACGATAACTTGCAACGTTTTGAGCGTGGACTTATATCTGTGAACGATCTGAGTATCGATGAATTCCGCCTACGTGAAGCCGAGCTGACCGCGATCAAAACCTGGCAATCTCTACATGATGAGCTCTTTCAGGTAGCACGTATTGCTGGAACATCTGCTTTGACCGTCGTTTCTAAGTAGATTTTGTTAATTTAAGTCGGTTTTAAAATCGTGCTGGCGAGATAAAGAGGATATTGCGAGAGCTCAAACTTCGCATCAATAACGTTTTGATCGATGGCGACTTTATGCTGAACTATTTCACGTGATGGAAGTTGATTTGATATTAGAATCGCTGATTTGAATTTTTTTAATCCAATCATGTAAAGTAGTGATTTCATTTTACCAATTTTGCCGGATTTAACTTCAATCGGTATGATTTTCGACAATTTTTGAATGACGAAATCAACTTCTGCATTTCCTTTTTTTCCTTCTCGTAACCAATAGTGAAGTTTAGGTTTTATTGGTGAGTCAAAATGGGCGAGTAACTCCTGGGCGACAAACTGTTCGGCGACGATGCCGTCGGTCACTAGTTGGTCATCGTTAGACATCGATATTTCGTCCCAGCTAAGACCATGCATCTGATTTAACAATCCGCAGTCTAACCAATATGCTTTTATGATGCGCGGATCAGCATGGGCATCAACTGGAATGCCGTTGCAATCTGCGTGTTGTACTAGATGAATAATCCCAGCTTTTTCCAAAAGATGCAAAAGAATGGAGATTGTGTTGGATCGTTCTCCTGGAATTAGTTCGGAATATTTAATTTTTTTGCCGATGAATTGTGGCAATCTTTGATAAATTATTTGAAGTTTTGCCAACTCGGTCTTTGTTGCATATTTCGAAAAGTCATCGGCATACAATGCAATCAAATTTTGCTGGATACTTCTGATATGCTTTGTTGATTCTCCATCTATATATGCCTGTACAGCTTCAGGCATACCGCCGATAACAAGGTATTTTCTAAGCGATTCGAGAAAATGCTTGTGAAGTGTCTCTGGCCATTCCATCTCAAAATTAAAGTTTATTAGGTGATCAACTAAGAACGTTTCATTTGTTGCGATCAAAAATTCGTCAAAAGTTAGGGGGCTAAGGTAATGATAGGTTATTCTTCCGACAGGTATACTGAGTTTATCTTCAGACAAGGCAAACTCAAGGAGTGAGCCAGCCGCTATGACCTTATACTGCGGTAGGTCTTCATAAAAATATCGCAGCGAGACAATGGCTTGAGGGCATGTCTGAATTTCGTCGAAAAATAGTAGTGAGTTATTAGGGTTAATCTTCTCTTTACGGTCAGACTCGATTGTAGCGATAATCTTCGCTGCGTCTAATGTTGTAAATACATCGTTAAATTGCCGTAGTTTTTCAAAATTGATTTCGATGAGTTTGAGTTTGGCCTGCTTAGCAAACTGCCGAACCAGAGTCGATTTACCAACTTGCCTAGCTCCGCGAATAATAAGAGGTTTGCGTTTTTTTTGATTATTCCATTGATTTAGATAACTTAAGCTTTTTCTTTGCAAAAATACCCCCCCTGTTTAGACATTAACAATGATATAATAGGGGGGGTGTTTTTGCAAGTTTGTTCTGTCGGCGGTTAATAGGAGCCCTCCAAATAGGTTCGACTTTAAACCTAACTTATTGTTATTTATGACTATCCTTCCAGTTGCCGAACTTCCACGGACGACGTAGCATACTACCTATACAGTACAGAATGGAGCACGGATGATGCTAGACTTACCTAAAATCGATTTTCAATCACGAATTAATAGAGCTGTTAAGTTGCTTGATGGCAACGCGATGTTGATCATGGCGCAACCTCAAGGCTACCGTAACAGCACGGTCGAAGGTATTTATCGTCAAGATGCTTTGTTCCATTATTTAACAGGATTTGGTGAAACCGATGCCGCGCTTCTTATTCGCGCGAATCGCGGCAAAGGTGACGGACAGGTTACACTCTTCTTGCGTGATAAAGACGCAGTTGCGGAACTTTGGAATGGTCGTCGCCTAGGAGTGGTCGCCGCAAAATCGACATTAGCAATTGACGAGGCATTGCCTTGGGAGCAGCTTTGGTCGAAATTGCCCGAGCTTTTAGTAGGCTCGCCAGGTCTTTATTATTCTCTTGGTCTAGTTGCTGACAATGACCGCAGAGTGATCGAAACTCTGCGTAAGGTACGGGTCATGGGAGCGCGAACCAATGGTGGAATTCTTCCGATTTATGATGCGATCAATATATCTGGACCGCTCAGAATTTTAAAAGGCCCCGAAGAGATTGCTCGCATGAAAGCTGCCGCTGGTACCACTGGGGGAGTTTAAAAAAACTTTTACGCGCACCCCGGGCCAGTTATAAATCACCGCCAATCACCCGCGACTCTAGTTGGAGAGTTCCTGGCCGGTGGCGCCGAAATGGAAGCATATGGGTCTATTGTCGCCGGAGGTGAGAATGCCTGTATTTTGCATTACCGTGACAATAATATGCCACTCAAAGACAACGAATTAATTCTGATCGATGCCGGTAGTCAGGTTGATAATTATGCGTCTGATGTGACGAGGACTTTTCCTATCAACGGAAAATTTACACCCGCTCAAAAGTCTCTATACGAGATCGTTCTGAAGTCGCAAAAAGATTGTATTGCGGCCTGCAAACCAGGTGCAAACTGGCAAGAGACTCAATTGATTGCTTTTAGATCGATCGCTCAAGGCTTAATCGATATTGGCCTCATCAAGACGAGCTTAGATGAAGCTATCGAAAAAAACCTGCATAAGCATTTTTGTCCCCACTCGATCAGCCACTGGATTGGTCTTGATGTCCACGATGCTGGCGTCTACGCTGTGGACGGCAAACCTGTGCCGTTTCAACCTGGGATGTACTTTAGTGTTGAACCTGGCATCTATATTGATTCCGCAGATCAAACTGTCCCTCCAGAGTATCGCGGCATTGGTATCAGGATTGAAGATGACGTGCTCATCACCGAAACTGGATGTGAAGTTATTACGGCAGGTATTCCTAAGGAGGTTTCCGAAATTTGTCGATAATGTCGCGTTACCTACCCCTAATTTTTTTCTTAAGTCTACTTGCATCGACCAACTCTGATGCGAGTTGTACTGCGACATCGGGGTCTCGTGGTTATCGGTTCCCCGTTATATTAAAGGTCCCACCTGTCCTTGTTGGCTATGACGTCAATCGCTTTGAAGCATGGTCATTTAAAGCAAATCAATGGCGGCAGATTGCTGTTCAGATTGATGAGATAAATCGTGACGGTAGTTATGTTCTTGAAGACGGAATTCCTTATACTAAAAATACAGGCACTGGTCTGACTAAGCCGGTCGATGAGATTGCGATTAAAGGCAATGAAATTGGCGAAAATTTTGCGACGGATAAAATCCCGGCGCAAATAAAGAAACGTTTTCAGGTTATGGAACGAGTGGATATCTGTGCAACCGATGGCTCCTATCTGGGATCAGTTCTTATTGGTCCGACTATGCAGATTGCTGAGGTACCTTCCTGGAATCCCTTATTCAATCGCGGTTCACGGACCGTGAATGCTTCGGCTTATCGTTACGTCTTTCGTGATAAAAGACCAATGTTGATTGGTGATGTGTTCTTAAAGTCAGCGCGCGGAGAAATTCCTGTGTTTGCCGATAGCACGTTTTTTATGCCGATTTATCCGTCATTTTGGCTAGTGCCTGGAATCAAATTTGATGAATCTGATTTTGATTCTGAAATTGAGTGCTGGCGGTCTGGTCCGGTGCGAAGCATTGTCGCTGTCGGTGCTAAAATGAAGAAATTCTTTTCGATCGTGAATCTGCATTTGTTTAGTGAGTTAATTTTTTATGATGATTTCTTTCAAATCCCAACTCAGATAGAGATGACCTTCGATGCGGATAAGTATCTCGATTACGGCAGTGGCCTTGCCTACGTGCTGCGTTATCCTACTAATGGTAAATGGGAGATAGGCTCGAACCTCGATATTCTACCCGAAAGCCCCAGTGACTTGGAGGGTAAATCAGGCGCTCCCCGCAAGACCGCTAAAGAGCATAGCCCAGAAGGGGTTTTTAGGGCTTGGGGTACACAGGCAGGGGGGAGCTTCTTAGCTCAGGTACGGGTCGATCAGAAAGCTCTGACCCAAGTCCCGCCGCCGTTTCTTGTTGAGGAGAGGATGTTTGATCAAAAGCCCTGGAAGTCCGGCTGGCGCTGGCTTCGCGGTACCCACGGTAACTTAGGTGTCTATCTTGATATTTCACAGGTTCGTAAGGGTCTTTATGACTTTTCCTTGGATCTCATGCTTTCTCCTAAGGCTAACGATAGTTTTTCAGACTTTCATGGGGTCGTCGAAAGATGGCAGCACCTATAGGATTTTACCCAGCATTATTGGCGTGTTGCTGAAATTAGTGACTGATCGCTATTCACGTTCTTACAATTTACTGATAAAGTTGAGTGATCTACCCCATCCGAGCTATTTTGTGCTTGACCACAGGCTCCCGACTCGGGCAAATCATGTGTTCACAAATGTCTGTCAAAGACTAAAAAAGAGACTGGCCTTGCCGGCTCTACCTCAAAAAGAATAATCGCGCATTTGAATCACAAATCACAGAGACATAGTGTTCCCAACGATTATTAGAATATGGCGCATTCCACACACGTGGCGGAGTTTATTCCACACCAACTAACAGGATTATAAAATGGCTCAAAAGCAAGCTCGCGGATCTCTCGGAAATCAAGTCGAACCCGGTAACGCAAAAGTTGAACCGGTAGCGGCGATGGAACAGATCGTGGATACTTCGGTTGATTTTGAGGACGAAATCGAAGGTGAAAGCGGAGTCGAAGACGACGAAGATGCGCCGGGCCAGAGAGATCATATGCATGAGCCTGTTACTTTGCACCTCAGCCGTTCTTTGATCCGCAAACTGCGTGACAACTCTCGCGAAGAGGGTGTGACGATGGAAGAACTAGCTTCGGAACTTGTGGCTGAAGGTGTTGTTTTAAGAGCTTGGGAAATTGTTGAGCGTAAAGCGACCATGCGTGGTGGTAACGCAAATCAAGGCAACAGCCAAGGCAATCAGAATAATTTTAATCGCGGCACTAATGGTATTGGCAACCACGGCAACCATCAGCAACCTCATCAGACTAAACAGCATTTCACTCCTGGCAATAAAATGGCGCAGAAAAAACTTCAACGCCAACACCGCCAACATGCCAACGCGATGGACCTGATGTCCGATAAAGCAGCGTTCATCGAGTACGTCCGTAATCAAGAGAAAAAACGTCGTTAATTAATATTTGAAATAAGGCCTTTTACATTATGATGAATCTTTGGGTTACAGAACAAGAAGCAGACCATATTCGTACAGGCTGGGCAGTTACAGAAGTGCTGTTTAGCGGCAAAAGCGAATTTCAAACCGTTGATGTTGTCGAAACCAAAGCGATCAAGCAAATGTTCGGTGAGCGCGCGCCGGA
>CAZUYQ010000008.1:8908-10227 GCA_964624705.1 uncultured Polynucleobacter sp. | reverse complement strand
GTCGAAACCAAAGCCTATGGCACAATGCTCTTGCTGGACGGCTTAGTTATGATCACAGACTCTGACGAGTTTATTTATCACGAGATGATCTCGCATATTCCTGTCTGTCATCACAAAGATCCAAAACGTGTTGTCGTTATTGGCGGCGGTGACGGTGGAACTGTTCGCGAGTTATTAAAACACAAAGAAATTGAAGAAATTATTCTTTGTGAAATTGACGATATGGTTATCAACGCAAGCCATAAATTCTTCCCACAAGTAGCAGGCTGCTTGTTTGAGAATAACCCACGAGTCAAAGTCCGTGTGGGGGACGGCGTAGCATTTATGAAAGAACTTAAGAACGAAGTGGATGTGATCTTGGTTGATTCCACCGATCCGATCGGTCCCGGCGAAGGCCTTTTCAGTCGTGAATTCTACCGCGATGTCGCAAATGCACTTAAGCCAGGTGGCATTATGGCCGCGCAAAGCGAATCCCCATGGTTCACCGAAGAGGCTCTTGGGCGTATTCACAAAAATATTGCTGGTGGCTTTAAACACCGCCGTAGTTATGTTGCTCCGATCCCGACCTATCCACGTGGAAGCTGGTCTTGGACCATCGCAGCACAGGAACCGATTAATCCATTAAAATTTGACACGGCTCGTTATGACCGCGTAGGTGAGTCTCTTAAATATCTTTCGAAAGATTTAATGACGGGAGCTTTCGCACTACCGAAGTTTTATGCTGAGAAGATTGACCGCCAGTTTTAATTTTTTTCTAAATGACTACCAAGGGCTCGCAGCGAATTGTGCTTTGGCACTCGTCTCCGGGCTCTTTAGTTTTATAGCTTCTTCGAACATATTATGAATGAAGTGTTCGTAAACTAAAAACATATCGCTGCGTCCGCTATTTGCCTTGTCGCCCATAAGTGCTTTTGGTGCAATAAGATCGACCAGCTTCGTTGCAATCGTGCTAGCGACAAATCTTTTCTCATTAAATACTTCTAAGCAAAATGCAGGAACGTTTGCACCCCACCATGCATAATCTTCAAAAGCACCGCCGTCACCGAGGCCGCCCGCGGTCTTGACTTCATAACCGGGAAGATGTTCCTTAGCCTCACGATTTATCGCCTGCGCCCACTGCTCGTATTGCGCTAAAATCTTTTTATCATCTGAGAGATGACCCTTAATTTTATCTGAAGGAGAGGTCGGTATCACGACCCAATTCACATATCCATGGACATCCACTGCTCCGGTATAATTGCGTTTATCAAATAAGTCTCTTAAAGCCCGTGTTTCGACTTCGCTAAAAGCTGACTTACCTGGAGTTTCTTTAGTTATGC
>CAZUYQ010000008.1:0-8898 GCA_964624705.1 uncultured Polynucleobacter sp. | reverse complement strand
AAAATAGTTCCGTCCGGATTAGAGTAAGGAACGAAATCAATTTCAATACGACCACCGTTAAGTGAATTTAAAGTGCTTTCGCCCGCGGCAAAGCGCTGTGCGAGCCAACCGACAAACTCGCTGCCCAGAAGTTCATTGCCATGGAGTCCACCATTTACAAGGAATCTTAATACCGTGTCCGCTTTGTTTTGACTCTTTGGCGGTACGGTATAAACATTGATCGCGTTACCAAATCTTGTTTTATAAGGTAGATCCGGTTTTGTTACTGTTTCCACAGATTGCTTATAAGCATCGAGTCCAAAAGCATCTTTTGCCTGCGCCGCAGTGAATGCTCCGAGCGCTAAAAATGATATAGCTAGGGCATATAAAGGTGTAGATTTTTTGAAGCTCGTGTTTCGCATAGGCTAGGTCTCCATTGGGATAAGGTAGAAAATGCAAACCACGGTCCATGAGATAAAGTTATTAAATATCCTTATAAATCAGCGGGTTATTGGCATGTGGGACGACGATTTTCCGCCATTTCTTGGTCAGTGTCAAAAGTTTAGACACTTCCGATTTTTGGTTTAAATGAAATGCCTGATTCCGCGTCTGGGCAAAAAATGTCAAGATTTAGGACGTTGATATTCACTCATACGAGAATACGAGGAACTGGACATGACGTTTTCCTATCAGCCAATTTTTGAAAAATTTGAAGATAAAACCAAATACCGCCTTATTACCAAGGACGGAGTAAAAACCGAGAAAATTGGTGATCGTGAACTATTAACGGTGGATGCTTCGGCCATTTCGACTTTGACGGATGCGGCATTCGATGATGTATCGCACTTGTTAAGAACCTCACATCTTGAAAAACTTGCGAAGATTTTGCAAGACCCTGAATCTTCCGCCAATGATCGTTTTGTCGCAACAGAACTGCTCAAGAACGCAGTCATTGCGGCTGAACGTACGTTCCCTTCTTGCCAAGATACGGGGACCGCAATCGTTGCAGGAAAAAAAGGTGAGAATGTTTTTACGGGAGCGGACGATGGGATTGCGATTAGTCAGGGGATTTATGACGCATATCGCCGCCGTAATCTTCGCTATTCGCAGTTAGCGCCTTTGTCGATGTACGAAGAAAAAAACACCGGGACTAATCTTCCTGCGCAGATCGATCTCTATGCTGAGCCAGGGAACAAATATCAATTCCTATTTATTGCGAAAGGTGGCGGTAGCGCCAACAAAGCCTATCTTTTTCAAAAAACCAAATCGGTGCTGAACCCTAAATCGATGGAAGTATTTGTAAAAGAGGCACTAGGCGGACTAGGAACAGCAGCATGCCCGCCTTATCACTTGGCTCTCGTCATCGGCGGCACCTCGGCTGAGATGAATTTAAAGACCGTTAAGCTAGCGTCCTGCGGTGAATATGATGGGTTACCGATAAGCGGAAATAGCGGTGGTCGAGCTTATCGCGATTTAGAGATGGAAGCTTTGGTGGAGAAGTGGGCGCGTGAAACTAAAATAGGTGCCCAATTTGGTGGAAAATATTTTGTTCACGATGTGCGAGTGATTCGCTTACCTCGTCATGGTGCAAGTTGTCCGATCGGCATCGGCGTTTCCTGTTCTGCCGATCGCCAGATTAAAGGTAAGATTACAAAAGATGGCGTGTATCTAGAACAGCTGGAAGAGAATCCAGCTCAGTTCCTGCCACATGGAGTCGATGAAGCAGGTAAGTCGGTTTCGGTCGACCTCAATAAACCGATGGCTGAATTACTTACAGTGTTAGCAAAACTTCCGGTTGCGACCAGAGTTATGCTTAACGGTCCTTTGATTGTCGCCCGCGATATTGCCCATGCAAAAATCAAAGAACGCTTAGATGCGGGGAAGGGGCTACCAGATTATTTCAAACAATTTCCTGTGTATTATGCGGGGCCTGCTAAAACTCCTGCAGGCCATCCCTCGGGGAGTTTTGGTCCGACTACGTCTCAGCGCATGGATCCATACGTGGTACTATTTCAAGAGCATGGCGGTTCAATGGTGATGCTTGGTAAAGGAAACCGAACCAAAGATGTAACCGATGCATGTAAAAAATTTGGTGGCTTCTATCTTGGATCTATTGGCGGTCCGGCAGCTCGCTTAGGCAAGGACTGTATCACCAAAGTAGATGTCTTAGATTATCCGGAACTCGGGATGGAAGCTGTCTGGAAAATTGAAGTCAAAGACTTCCCCGCCTTTATTATTGTCGATAACAAAGGCAATGATTTCTTTGCTGGTCGCGGTGGGGAAGAGTAAAGTAAAATTACTTTGAACAATTTTCGACGATAAAGGAAATGTTGATCCCGTCAGCGATAAGACGATTCACTGTCGCAATGCCACCAGTAACGCGCAGGAGGCTAGTTGCGGTGCGTATTTTTAGCAATTCACCGCTTCCCTTGCAGTTTGAGCTAACCGCAAGCTGACTGCGCGCAAGTAGTCTGCCCTGGGTATTGTTAGCGGCAACAAAGGTTTTGCTAAATGGCGCAATCAAAGAGCTCCCGTAGGTTGCATCGCTTGAAATTGAAGCATTTGTTTTTGCCGATAGTATGCCCTTGGCGGAGAAATCAACCTGGGTGACGGTTAATTTTTTCCCCACTGGTGGATTTACCGGAATAGCGATTGTGCAAGATTTTCTATCAGAGCTACTTATAGTTAAGTTTAAATCGTAGCGTTGAAATGCAACATTCAGAATATTTTTTTCAAGATCAAAATTAGCAAATGTTCCCGCAAGCTGACGTGGACAGCCATCTCCTTCTAGCTGAATCTTATCAATATTGATCATGCTGCTTAACGGTATCTCTCCTAGCAGCGGATAGATAGATGCAACCCGGGTTACAATCTTCCTTGTAGCAGGAAATGGTGAAACTGATTTCGAAATAATGTAGTTATCGTCATTGACGCCAATGGCTCTTAGCATTTCGTGAAATACTAAGAAGTATACATCGCGATTATTCTCTAGATGATTGATCCAACGATCTTTAGAAAGGGTTATCTTACCTGGTATGCCGATAGCGTCGACCACCGAACCTCGGTTATCAATAAGAACACCATCTTGAACATCAATCACATTAATGTCGAGCGTCGCCTGAAGATCATTAATCTGAAGGCCGTTCAGATTTAGAAGTTTTCGGCCTTCTTCTGTTTCCTGAAGATAAGTATTGATGGCGTCACCCATCAACATAAAGGACGCTCGCACGTGATCGCCGCCATTGCCAACTCCGTGACCTGCGTAAGCGGTCTGGGCCATCGATAAGACGGTAAGAGTCATGCTAAGTAGGACGGCGAGCTGTTTTTTTGATTTTAAACTTCCCACGAGTGTTTTCTCCTTCACTGCCTTGATCCCTGGTCGGTGCATTTGATAAGGGGAATAACTGAACACAGAGCATGTAAACCTCTTGCTTTGGGTCCACTTCTAGTTCTCTTGCAAGATGTATGCGAAATTCTCGAATGATCTTTTTAGCCTTCGCAAGTTTTGCCGGATTTATGGCCATAGTCAGTGAGGTGAAGTCACTTCGGTCCATTTGGCCGGCTTCTAGCGTATTCTGAGCCAGTTGAAACGAGCGTGCATGTGAAGCCTTGATGGCGCTAGAAGAAATTTCATCAGTCGTGTGGAACTGAGCTCCCGTCAGCTGGTATGTTCCATTCGTGGCCTGAATCAGCATGCCAGTGCGGACTAGCCGGTCTAGGGCACCAACAATTTCGGTTTTTCTGACACCTAGACGCTTAGCGATTTCGGCGGGTGACTGAGGGCATGAGTTGGTCTCAAAAAGAGATAAAATTGCAAAATGATACCACTCCGCAACAATTTTAAACTGGTCGGCAGATAGAATTGTAAACTCTCGAGTTTTATTTAACTTGGAAAGTTTTGCGAGCGCTTTGGGAGATTTGCTCGTAAAAGCTGATAGTACTTCTGATGTGATCTGAGGATCTGCACCCAGATTTTTGAGTAACTTAACAGCAAGCTTAATGGAGATATCACGTTTGCCATTCAGAATTTCTGATAATGCGGCAGGACTAATTTTTAATTTTTTTGAGAACGCTCGGAGTGAATAGGCAGGATTTCTGGCCCTTGCTTCCGCAAAGACCTCAGAAAGAGCCCGTTGGATGCATTGCTGCGCTCCAACGGGCTTAGACTGATTGTTTTGGGTCGAGTCATTCATAGCATGGTACTAGTTTGTAAGTGATTTTAAGATCGTGAATAGAAATAGAAGCAGACTCATTCGACTTTTTCGGCAGCTGTATGCTGTTGGCTAAGTCCACTGCAAATATTCCCCTCTGACTCTCGTGACGGCATGCAGACTCACCGTCTGTGCTTTTTAGAGACTGGCCAAGAATAAAATCTCGATGCATCGCAGTCGAGTAAGAGTTCTGCGCATTCAGAACCAAATTACCAAGAGCTGAAATACGTAGGACGCTAGCGGCGACGCTACCTCTATCAGTATCAATGCTTCCATTTGCAATTGCCGATAAAATCTTGAGTTTTTTGCCAGCGGGAATCTGCATTTTCGCACGAATGACACATGACGCGCGAGCAGCCAAAACAGGGCTAAAAACAGTGGCGTCTAGATTATAGAAATCGATATCAAGTACCTGATTGCCACGGATATCAGTTGTGGATTGTACGTACATGTCCTGTTGGAGGGCACAACCATTTCCTCCTACAACTAGGGAGTTGATATCAATGACTGGGGCGTAAAGGTCAACATTTGCTGCTGCGACAGTTGCAAACAATCCAGTGCAGATTAGACTCTTGATCAAGATGCTCCGTAGATGTTTCATATTTTTTCTCCTTGGTGTGTGTAGGCTTCTTTATTGGGCCTAATCCAAAGATACCGCGAGTCATTTTTTTATTCTAGTTATTTTGGAACAATGTGTTCCAAAATATATTTGGAACACGCTTAAAAACACCTCGTTGTATCGAAGAAATGCGAATTGTCCGCGACCTTGAGCGAACGCCTTTTCAGATGAAATGAAAGGACACACGACCGAGGAACGTTCGGACGCGCATAGACTTAAGGCATCGCGTTACCCGCCGGCTTCCAATCCCTTCATGAGACTTATTTAAGATGCCAATCGTCAGAGGTAACGTCTAGTTATAATGCGGTAATAATTTGTAATGACCTGACTTTTATTGAATTTTACCCGACTTAAGATCCTGATTTAAAGTTTCCTTAATAAACTTCCGAGGAGGATCTGAGTAGAAGTTGGGGGGGGATTTATGCCAGTCTTTCAAAAGCATAAAATCATATTGGTTTACGCAGCCTTTGTTATCGCACTCAGTGCGAGTTGTACCAGCAAGGTCTCTGTCTCAGCTGTATCCAGGGACACAAAATCAAAAAGTGGAACTACCGATGATCCCAACGCAAATTCTAATTTAAAGGTTGCCATAACATCACCAGTGTCTGGACCAACATCGGTCGTACCAATGCCCATAACGATTACCTTCAGTGACAATGTCGAAGGATTTATTCTCGAAAATATAATTGTTACCAACGGCAAGGCATCCAACCTCGTTGGTAGCGGCAAAATTTTTACCGTCGATATCACACCCACATCGGATGGGCCAGTATCGGTTCGCATTGCTTCGGGTATTGTCAAAAATCGGGAAAATGAAAAGAATTCAGCGTCGGCTCTCTTCAATATGAGTTACGACAGCAGTCTACCAAAACCAACCCCAAGCCCCGCAGCCGAAACACTACCGATTCATACAGCAACCAGTGTTGCATTCACCGATACCGATACAGACGCAGGCGAAGTTTCAGGCTCTGTGATCATCACAAAAGCTAGTGGCGAATCCGATATAACTCACTACGTCCTTTACTGGGGATCAAGTTCCACGACCAAACAAAGCTCGTCGCCGATAGCGACTGTCGCTGCGACAGGAAGTAATTTAACTCAAAGTATTTCTGCAAACACCAGTATACCTTCATCACCGACGGCAACTCATATTTTGGTATACTCTAAGAATGCTATCGGTGAGATGGAGACGGGCGTTTCCGTTGCAATTACCGATCTCATTGCACCGTCTCATACGGCAACAAGTGTAGCGTTTACGGATACCGACACAGGCGCTGGCACTGTGGGAGGTTCAGTCACGATTATTAAAGCAAGCAACGAATCCGATGTGACCCACTACGTGCTTTACTGGGGAGCTAATTCTACAACCAAACAAAGCTCAACCCCGATTAAGACGATCGCAGCAACCGGATCGAATTTAAGTTATACAATTCCAGCAAGCACCAGTATTCCATCAGCACCTACCGCGACATATCTTTTGGTTTATACAAAAAATGCGGACGGCGAAATGGCTACAGGTGTCGGTACTGCCCTGACGGACGTTGCGATTCCAACTCATACAGCCACCAGCGTCGCGTTTACGGATACAGACACCAATTCGGGCAAGCTTGGCGGCACTGTCACTATTACCAAAGCCAGCAATGAGACCGATGTTACTCATTACGTTCTTTATTGGGGATCAAGTACCACTACAAAGCAAAATGCCACGCCCGTTGCTACCATTGCCGTCACAGGTAGCAACGTAACATCGAGCATCTCGGCAAATACAAGTATCCCAACGTCTCCTACGGCGACGCACCTCCTGGTTTTCACAAAAAATGCGAATGGTGAGATGGCCACCGGCGTTTCGGTCGCTATTACCGACATTGTGGTGCCGATTCATACTGCCGCTAGCGTGTCGTTTACCGACACAGATGGTGCTTCTGGAAAAGTCGGTGGTAGTGTTTCGATCGCAAAAGCTACCAGTGAGGCAGACGTAACGCATTATGTACTTTATTGGGGATCGAATTCTACTACCAAGCAGAGTGGTACCGCGATCACAACCATCGCTGTGACAGGCGCCGATGTGAGCTATACGATTGCGGCAAACACAAGTATTCCGACGTCCCCCACAGCGACGCATCTCTTGGTATTTACAAAGAATGCCGACGGCGAAATGGCAACGGGCGTATCCGTCGCTATTACGGACATTGTGGTTCCCACCCACGCTGCAGCCGGTGTCGCGTTTACCGATACCGATACTGCGTCCGGAAAGATCGGCGGCACTGTAACCATCACCAAAGCGGCGAGTGAAGCAGATGTGACGCATTACGTTCTTTACTGGGGTTCGAGCTCGACTGTTAAGCAAAGTGCAACAGCAATTGCAACGATCGCAGTCACGGGCAGCAATGTCACAAGCACTATTTCTGCAAATACCAGCATTCCAACGTCGCCGACTGCGACTCATCTTTTGGTTTTTACAAAGAACGCAGACGGTGAAATGGCGACCGGTGTTTCCGTAGCTATCACAGATGTCGCAATTCCCACCCATGCCGCAACAAGCGTTGCGTTTACGGATACAGATTCGGACGGCGGTCAGTTGACAGGAACCGTGACCATTACAAAAGCGAGCAGTGAGTCCGATGTCACCCATTATGTACTTTACTGGGGCTCGGACGCGACAACAAAACAAAATGCTACGCCGATTGCGACGATAGCTGTCACAGGTAGCAACGTAACATCGACCATCGCGGCAAACACTGCGATTCCATCATCACCAACAGCGACTCATCTCCTGGTCTATACCAAAAATGCAGATGGAGAGATGGCCACTGGGGTTTCCGTGGCCATTACTGATGTGGCGATACCCACACACGCTGCTGCGAGTGTGGCGTTTACGGACACGGATGTAAATTCGGGAAAAATAGGTGGTACGGTCACCATTACAAAAGCCACAACCGAAACAGATGTCACGCACTACGTCCTTTACTGGGGCTCCGATGCGACAACAAAACAGAGCGGAACGGCTATTGATAGCATTGCTGTAACAGGAAGCAATGTCACAAGCATTCTTGCGGCAGATACAAGTATTCCAGCGGCGCCCGCCGCAACACATCTTTTAGTTTATACAAAAAATGCCGACGGCGAAATGGCCACAGGTGTTTCTGTTGCAATTACAGACGTCGCAATTCCTATTCACACTGCCACCAGCGTCGCGTTTACGGATACAGACACAAATTCGGGAAAACTTGGCGGAACTGTGACCATTACAAAGTCCAGCAATGAGACCGATGTCACAGATTATGTTCTTTATTGGGGTTCAAGTTCAACTGCAAAGCAAAATGCGACGCCCATTGCTACCATTGCCGTCACAGGTAGCAACGTAACATCGAGCATCTCGGCAAATACAAGTATCCCAACGTCTCCTACGGCGACGCACCTCCTGGTTTTCACAAAAAATGCGAATGGTGAGATGGCCACCGGCGTTTCGGTCGCTATTACCGACATTGTGGTGCCGATTCATACTGCCGCTAGCGTGTCGTTTACCGACACAGATGGTGCTTCTGGAAAAGTCGGTGGTAGTGTTTCGATCGCAAAAGCTACCAGTGAGGCAGACGTAACGCATTATGTACTTTATTGGGGATCGAATTCTACTACCAAGCAGAGTGGTACCGCGATCACAACCATCGCTGTGACAGGCGCCGATGTGAGCTATACGATTGCGGCAAACACAAGTATTCCGACGTCCCCCACAGCGACGCATCTCTTGGTATTTACAAAGAATGCCGACGGCGAAATGGCAACGGGCGTATCCGTCGCTATTACGGACATTGTGGTTCCCACCCACGCTGCAGCCGGTGTCGCGTTTACCGATACCGATACTGCGTCCGGAAAGATCGGCGGCACTGTAACCATCACCAAAGCGGCGAGTGAAGCAGATGTGACGCATTACGTTCTTTACTGGGGTTCGAGCTCGACTGTTAAGCAAAGTGCAACAGCAATTGCAACGATCGCAGTCACGGGCAGCAATGTCACAAGCACTATTTCTGCAAATACCAGCATTCCAACGTCGCCGACTGCGACTCATCTTTTGGTTTTTACAAAGAACGC
>CAZUYQ010000007.1:69350-72866 GCA_964624705.1 uncultured Polynucleobacter sp. | reverse complement strand
AGCGAAGTCTGCGCTACCTAAATGTTGCGCCAGATAAGGAAATACCACCTCTTGTAGCACTTCCAAGTTCGAAACATCCAGGTGAAAAACAAATCGTGAGAGGAGGGCCCTCAGATGTCACAAAACGGCCTCTTTGAGCCTAAAATATTGCCTTCCGTTCATATACCCTCGCTCATTCATGAACTGACGACTGCAGGCGTAAGTCTGGGTGATTTATCCAATCCGATTCATGCGCTACACGGTGACATAGTCACTGATTCGCGAAAAATCTCTAGCGGATGTATTTTTATCGCTATCAAAGGCCAGTCTCACGACGGGCACGAGTTTATTTCACTCGCAGCAGAAAAGCAGGCGGGGCTTGTTATTTGTGAGGTGGTCGACACCAAAATCAAAGTACCACAGTTGCTCGTTAGAAATTCCCGCGAAGCTTGGTCATGGGCCTGTTCGCTCGCCTACTCCCATCCAGGCAACGAACTAAAACTAATTGGCGTCACTGGAACTAACGGCAAAACAAGTACTGTTTGGATGATTCGCTGTGTCTTGGAGGCTCTTGGTATAAAAACGGCTACCATCGGTACCCTCGGCTTTTACGCGGGTGATCAGCACTTCGAATCAAACCACACGACTCCTGATCCACCGATTTTATATGCCATGCTTCGTTCGGCGAAAGATGCCGGCTGCAGCGTCGCTGCGATGGAAGTGTCAAGTCACGCGCTCGAACAAAAAAAGCTTTCGCCGCTAAGATTTACTGCGGCTGGGATGACAAGACTTTCACGGGTCGATGGAAGATTATCATGCGGCAAAGATGACGTTATTCAAAAATCTAATGTTGCCAAATGCTCCGATTTTTTTGCATGAATCGGTTTTTAAGGGTTGTCTTCCGCATATCGCGAAAACAAACATTGTTACGGTTTATGGACAAGATCGTAGCTGCGATCTTATACTGGCGGCGGCGCCATCGACAGTGCGTGGGTCGACGGATGTGTCTATCCGCTATGCCAGTCAAATGCTTGCATATCAGATCCCTTTTATTGGTAACATATTTTCTGAGAACTTCGCGGGCGCACTTTTAGCCGCGCAATCAATTAAAGTAGACGCTTTACAGCCTGGCTGTTGCGATAGAATTTCTGCCGCCACTCTTCCAGTCCCAGGAAGATTGCAGCCGGTTCGTAGCTTAAAACCTTGGCGCCCTTTAATACTCGTAGACTACGCACACACACCCGATGCACTTGAAAAGTCTCTGCAGGTTGCCAGATCGGTGACTGTAAACGACGGTCGACTGATCTGTGTTTTTGGCTGTGGTGGTGACCGCGATAAAAGCAAAAGACCGATCATGGGCTCTATTGCCGCCATTCTTTCTGATCATGTCTATGTCACAAACGACAATCCTCGCACCGAAGAGCCCGAAGCGATCATTCAAGATATCGCTGGTGGTTTGAATGCTAGCGAAAAAACTCGGACAACGTTCCTAGTTGACCGAAAACAAGCAATTTTTGCTGCTGTTTCTAACTGTGGTGGTTCCGATACAGTTCTCATTGCTGGTAAGGGTCACGAAGATTATCAAATAATCGGCAAAGAGAAGTTCCATTTTTCTGATGTTGACGAGGCCGCGGCGGCTCTAGACCAGCCGAGAAATTGGTGCGTTATCGGAGCTGGCGTCTCAGGACGTGCGGCGGCTTTATATCTTAAAAACAACGGAGACACCGTCGTTGTAAGTGATGGCGGAATTATTCCGAGCTCCACTAAGGACATCTTAAAGAGTGCTAAAATTAGCTTTTTCGACGGTGGCCATGCACTCGAACATCTGTCGGGAGTGCAGGCCGTTGCCGTGTCTCCTGGAGTTTCCGAGACCAACATTATTCTCGATCAAGCCATTAAATCACAGCTACCGACAGCCACCGAGATTGATCTCGGTATGGAATTTTTTAAAGGCGTTCTCATCTCGGTGACGGGTACGAATGGCAAAAGTACGACTTGTGCGATGATAGAACACGCGCTTGTTGTTTTAGGAAAAAAAGCTCGTGCCTGTGGAAATATTGGTTTGCCTCCCACGGCCCTTGCTCCGCAAACTTGGGATGAAGATAGTTTTTGGATCTGCGAGCTGTCTTCTTATCAACTCGAGCGATCACACAAAATACCAACAAAAGTTGCTATTTTTACGAGTTTTTCGTTTGATCATCTTGCTCGTCATGGCTCACTTCGTGAGTATTTTCAATGTAAATGGCGGGCAGTTTCCGACCTAGGCCCAAATGATTTGGTTCTATTACGTTCCGATGTTTACGAACAAGCTCTGCAAATGAATTTTGCAATGCCGCAAGCAAAGATTATTATTATTCACGACACTCGACCAAGTATTTTGCAAGATTCAAACGGCATCAAACATTGGTGGATACAAGACGGTGTTATCGTCTGCGCTGAGGGCGTTTTATCTGATTTAAAAGATTTTACGCTTTCGGGCACTCACAATGCTGTCAATGCGGCCTTCTGTCTTGCGACCGTTCAGCATCTTTTATCGCTTCCTTTACCTGCTATTACTGCAGGTATTTCGGGATTTTCGGGGCTGCCATACCGCTGTCAAATTGTCGGCAAGACCGCACAAGGACATACCATTATCAATGACAGTAAATCTACAAATCTCGAATCCACACTTATAGCCCTCTCGGCCTGCGACAGGCCGGTTGTTCTACTTATGGGCGGCGCAGGGAAGGGCGAGTCCTATAAAAACCTTGATCAAACGAAGCAAAAGATTGCCGCGCTTATTTCTTTTGGCGCATCACGTGAAGAGATCAAGCGCGATGCACCTCATGGAATCATTTGCGCAGATTTTTTACAAATGCAAGATGCTGTAGAGCACGCCACGAGCTTAGCCACAAAGTTAAATTGTGGAATTTTGTTTTCGCCTGGTTGTGCAAGCTTTGACGAATTTCGTAATTATGAACATCGTGGTGAAGAATTTAATCGTCTTATTTTACCGAGGTGAAGCGTGCACCATCAAGCCATTAGTCGCAGGCGTTCTCTTGAAAGTGTCGGTCAATCGCTTATTATGATTGCGGCTCTGCTTACCACAATTGGCCTAGTGATGGTCTATGCAGCCTCAGCCATGAAAGGCGTTCAGCAGTTTGGCGACGCATTTCTGTTTTTCAGAAAACAGCTATTAGTTGCTGGCGGTGGTGTCATTGGTATTTATATGATTGGTAAACTCACAGAGCACCAAATTAGACTCATTACGCTGCCGCTACTGTTTTTTGCACTTTTTTTACTGGCGCTTATTTTTGTTCCCGGCGTCTATGCTAAGAGCGGCGGCGCATCGCGGTGGCTTAATATTGGCGGGATGCGTTTTCAAACTGCCGAGTTAGCAAAAATCGCCTTAGTATTTTTTCTTTCAAAAAACCTGTCACGCTCCGATTTTTCGATTCATAGTTTCTCGAAGGGTGTCTTGCCAAATCTGGCAGTTTTTGGCCTTTTTGCGGTCTTTATGATGCGGCAGCCCGACTTCGGCTCTACGGTACTTATGGC
>CAZUYQ010000007.1:67521-69193 GCA_964624705.1 uncultured Polynucleobacter sp. | reverse complement strand
TTCCATGCTGTTTGTTGCGGGCCTCAACATGCGTTATATCTTGGTTTGCGCGGCAGGTGCCCTGGTACTTGCTGTTGCAGCGATTGCAGTCGCTCCTTACCGCCTAGCTCGCCTTACGAGTTTTCTTGACCCTTGGGCAGAGATTAAACGTGGTGGTTTTCAGATCATCCAAAGTTATCTAGCTTTTCAAAACGGCGGCCTAGCAGGTGTTGGCCTTGGCGAGAGCAGACAGAAGCTTTTTTTCTTACCAGAAGCCCATACTGATTTTATTTTAGCAGTACTCGGAGAGGAGTTTGGCTTCCTAGGAATTGCGCTGTTGGTCAGTCTTTTTGCAGGATTTGTCTTCTGCGGGATCAAGATTGCGTTATCACAGAACAATCTTTTTAGGAAAAATTTGGCCTTTGGCTTGACGGCGACAATAGGCATCCAGGCTGCTATCAATATGGCAGTAGCGATGGGGATGTTACCTACAAAGGGGATCCCACTTCCATTCATCAGTAGCGGTGCTTCGAGCTTGCTGGTATCACTTACGGTCACGGGGTTTTTGTGGCGACTTTCGAAGGATGACCATGCTCACACCAGCAATAAAACAGCCTCTACACAGCGTACTTAAGCCACTCGAGCCCTTCTTTTTTTTGGGAATCGGAGGCTCTGGAATGGCTCCGCTCGCCCATTTTATTCACAAGGCTGGGGCCGAGGTCGCCGGCCTCGATAAGGCCTCGGCCGCCCATCAAAATCCCGAGCTTCAGGGTATTGAGGTTTTCTGCGGTGAGTTCGATTTTTCAAGACTTGACCGGGTTAAAACCGTCGTGCGCAGCTCCGCCATTAAGGAGAATCATCCTTGGTTACAAGCCGCAAAACAGCGTGGCATAAATGTAGTCCATCGCAGCGAACTTTTGGCAAAAGTATCGGACTCCTTTAAACT
The DNA here is from genome assembly GCA_964624705.1 of uncultured Polynucleobacter sp. Lineage (GTDB taxonomy): Bacteria > Bdellovibrionota_B > Oligoflexia > Oligoflexales > RGVZ01 > CAMDKS01. The sequence continues at coordinate 68,268 of CAZUYQ010000007.1, read as the reverse complement.
CATAACCGTTTCTGGAACGCACGGAAAATCAACGACGAGTGCCATGATCGCTTACCTATTACGGGCACTCGGCACGGACTCCTCTTATATTCTGGGCGCGTCATTGCTAACGGACGATCGCAGCGAGGGCGGGGCTAGTTATCTAGGAACCAGCGAGTGGCTCGTCATCGAATCCGACGAAAGTGATGGATCTTTCTTAAACTATCGACCCCAAATTGCGGTTGTTACCAATATTGATGCGGATCATATGGAATACTACGGCTCCATGGACCGCATGGTGGAAGCTTTCACCGCTCATTTGAATCACATCGCTGACGATGGTACTGCGGTTCTTTTTTGGGATCATGATCGCGTACGCGAGCTTGGTTATAATATGCCGCTTGAAAAACGCTGTGCATACGGAACCTACCTCGGAACAGATGTGCGCATGACTGCGTTTGCTCAAATAGGTCTTTATTCAGAGTTTTCGGTTATGGTGAACAAAACCAAATTCGATATTACACTCCCGCAAATTGGTCGGCACAACGCTGTCAATGCTCTAGCTGCCTTGGCAGTCGTGCATGTCTTAGGACTTGATCTCGTCAGAGCTTCCACAGCACTTCGTCATTTTTCGGGCGTTGCACGTCGTCTTATGCTCTATTTTGAAAGCGCTGATACGATTGTTTACGACGACTATGCCCACAATCCCGTAAAGATTGCGAGTTGTCTCCAAGGCCTGCGAGATGCGTTTCCTACAAGTCACCTCAT
>CAZUYQ010000007.1:62620-67511 GCA_964624705.1 uncultured Polynucleobacter sp. | reverse complement strand
TACTCGAGGCTTCAGCATCTGTACGCCGATTTTATGCTTGCATTTAAGCAAGTGAACGAAGTTTTGGTTGTACCAGTTTATGCGGCCGGCGAGGCCTCCCTACCTTGGGTGACGACGGATCGCCTTGCCGGGGATATTGCGACTGAGAGCCGCGTTCAGACAAGGGCCTGTGGAAGTTTGAAAGAGGCCGAAGAACTGCTACAATATAATAAACAAGAAAAGCATACCGTCATAGTGACCATCGGCGCAGGAGATGTTTGGACTGTTGCTCGCAATGTCGCCGAAAGATTTTCAATCAACTGACTCCATTATAAATCAGCGAGGCCGCGCGTGTTCCGTCGTCTAAGTCGCAAGTCGGCAAAGCAGACCTCTGCGTTGAAAGGTCAACGCCCCAAAAGGCGCACGGACTCCCATGCGGCTCAGAGCAATTCATTTAGATTTTTATCGAAGCGATCATTTGTTTTTCTTGGCTGTGCTGCCGCTACTCTTATTATTTGGACGAATCGCCGAACGCTTGATTCTAGCCTCACTTCCGTTAGTAAATCGATATCTAAAGTTTTAGTTCTCGCCCCCAAAGAATGGCATGTGCATATGGCCGGCCCAGATGGCAATCCATTAGGCGAGGAGCTAAAGAGAGAAATTCTCAAGACGGCGACAGGCAGCCCAAGTGAGCTCGAAACATTAGAGGAATCACTTGAAGGAATCGGCTCACTAGAGAACATTCAAGTCATTCGTCCTCAATATGGAACTGTCGTCGTGTCGGCAGCGACCAGACAGCCAGCCATGCTGGTTCAAGTCGGCGGAAAAATTCGCTATCTCACAGCCGAAGCGACCGTTTACGGCGACACTTCCAATCAAAGCGGTAACCCAAACGGTGTTCAACCAACTGTACTAGTCTCCGGTGTTTTCGATGCACGACCATCATCATCCATCCAACTGGATCGTTCCGCTCGCGTCATTACAACTCCAGAAGAGCATCAGATTTTGCTAAATGCTATTGCACTGTGGCGCATCAGTTTAAATCAGGGCCTCGCTTTACGAGCGGTAACACATCAGAAATTTCGCGGCTTCGATATTAAACTCGAAGATGACTCCGAAGTGATTTTGGGCTCTGCGCCGTTTGAATATAAGATGGATAAACTAGTTGGTATATTTGCAAAGCTGCGCAAGCAAGGCGTCACAGCATCGAGAATTGAATTAGACTACGATGGCAAAGCATTTATCAAAGAACGTAAGCTTTAATCGAACTAAGCGAGGGTTTCACTTGGCAAGGCCTCTTGTTAAATTTTTTTTAGAACTTGGCTCGTCCCGCTTTAAACTCGTGGGCGTAACAGGTGGCTCTTATGCGAGAGCAAGTCTACAAGTTTGGTCGGTCCCGGCAAAGGGAATCCGCAAAGGTGTTATAATTGATCTGGGTCTTGCCATTTCTCAAATGGAAACTTTAGTCTCAAAAGCAGAGCAATTTGTTGGTGCCGGCAACGTGCGTGCGGCCAAACTTATGGTCCCAGGTTACCTACTCCAATGCCGTTCGGTCGAGACTAAGCATGTTTTAAATGATGAGCTTGTTTCTCCGCAGTTACGAAATGATCTTCAAGAATCACTTATTGCATCGGCCGCCGACGACGGTCTTGAAGTCATCGATTCGGTTGTCCAGGCATGGAATTTAGACGGCGTAACGACAACCCAATTTCCGAGTGAACGTCGCGGTAAAATGCTCTCTCTCGTTGCATTTTGTTCGATCTGCGAATCTTCCCTTCTGAGTTCGCTTGTCCAGGTTTGTAACGCTGTGGGTATTGAGATTACGACCTTAGGTTCGTCCTCGACTGCAGCCGCTAAACTTATTGGTGGACTCTCGTCAGAGGCAAGTAACCGCGTTCTTTTGGATGTCGGGCATTCACACTCCGATTTACTTCTTCAAGTTGGTTCGCGCTTAAATTCTGGTTACGCTGTTCCTGTTGGTTCGCATCTTATGACGAGAGATATTGCAGCAGGTCTTGGGTGTGACATTCCGACAGCCGATCAATATAAAAAGCAAATCGGCTTACTATTCACCCACGACACTTACTTGGCACTTCCACCTGCTACGGACTCGAACACGCCCGTAGATATCAGCACGACGCGGCCGGCAACACTCTATCCTTGGCTCGCGCCAAGGGTTGCCGAGCAACTGAGGCTCATTCACAAGCACTTTGCGTTGTATTCTAAAGCACTCGATGGTGGCGTTATCGTCTTTGGCGGAGGCTCACTGCTTCCTGGGTTTACAGCATTTGCCGCAGGTAAATGGGAAGGTATAAGTATCTCTCGATTTAAACCAACGAGCGTTTCTCTAGGGGTAGCACTTGATGTCGAAGTTATGGTCGAATGCGACGACATGTTACTTGGTTGTGAGGGGCTCGTTGGCGCTGCTTCAGAATATTTGCAGCAGCTGCGCGTCGATTCCAAAAGCATTTTAGCGTTAAAGAGTCCCCAATTCTTGCGACCATTGTTAACATGGTTCTCCGAATTGGCGCGTTAATAAAATACCCACTAAATCACAGTAATTTCGGGCTCCAATCTGCTTCTCAGATTGATTGGATGATCCCTTCATTGCAGAATTAAAAGTCAAAATATTGACAGTCAATTCTCGCGAGTCCTATAATTTAAATATCTCACGTCATTCAGGGTTTTTCAGTTTTTTGCGGACTTTATCAGTACCATTTGGTGCTGTAGCAAGCAAGGAGGCTTAGCATGTCTTTCAATGCGTTTGGAGCGAAGATTAAAGTAATCGGTGTCGGTGGCGGCGGCGGCAATGCTGTCAACACTATGATTAAATCTGGATTAGACGGCGTGGAGTTTATCGTTGCAAATACCGATAGCCAAGCCTTGCAAGCATCGCTTGCTCATCACAAAGTACAACTTGGTAAAGATCTTACTAAGGGTTTAGGCGCTGGCGCAGATCCTGATATTGGACGGGACGCAGCCCTCGAAGATCGTCATGAGATTCAAGAACTCTTATCCGATGCTGATATGGTTTTTATCACGGCCGGTATGGGCGGGGGCACTGGCACCGGCGCTGCGGCTGTGGTTGCTCAAATCGCACGAGAGCTCGGTGCGCTAACCGTTGCCGTTGTAACAAAGCCTTTTACCTTTGAAGGCAAGAGACGCCGTAAGCATGCCGATATGGGAATTGCACGCTTACGTGAAGCGGTCGACACCCTCATTACGATTCCTAACCAGCGTCTCCTTCAGATCGCTACGCCCGATTTGACGATGCTAGATGCATTTAAGTTGGCCGATAATGTCTTGGTCAATGCGGTTCGCGGTATTTCAGACATTATTAACACTCCTGGTCTTATCAACGTTGACTTTGCAGACGTCAAAACAGTGATGTCTAGCATGGGCCATGCTTTGATGGGGATTGGCTACGGAACAGGCTCTGATAGAGCATTAAATGCAGCAAAACAAGCCATTTCCTCCCCTCTCCTTGAGGATATCGATATCGAGGGCGCAACCGGCATTCTTATCAACATCACCGCAGGAACAAGCGTCTCGATCATGGAAGTCAATACGGCTTGTATGGTCATTCAAGAAGCTGCCCATGAAGATGCAAACATCATTTTTGGTGCGGTTATTGACGAGACCCTTGGCGACGAAATTCGTATTACAGTGATCGCGACAGGCTTTCCTGTTGACGAGAATGCACTCCTTGAAACACAGGGTGGTATTGGGCTTTCTGCTCCACGCACAGGTCTTATAACAAGCCCCTCTTATGGAGTCCCACAACGGAACACGACGCCCTCGCTAACGCGTCCATTCAACGCATCGCGGCCCCTAACAACTCAACCTTCTGTTTCGAGGGTTGTGCCGCAAGCCCCAGCAAGCCCAAGAGCTTCGTCCTACCAAGACAGCACCTCTTCTCATACTCCGACTCAACAGCCAACTCCCCAGGCTGCGGTTCAGACGTTTCATGCGCCTGTGGCGCCACCGCGCAGTCCCATCAACGAAGCAGTCGTTGCATCTGTGTCGTCCCTTCCCGAGTCCCAACCTGTCGAACCTTTTACTGAGGCAGCGACACTAGCCGAGTGGACAATGCAAGAAGTGTCCGTGGGATCTTCTCCTGGCACGCATGCAGAGATTCAAACATTCGCAAGCCCTGGAGCGCCCGTCTTTCCGGCGTCGAACGACGCTGGAAACACAGAAGAGCATCTTGAAAAAATGGAAGCTGTCTCTGAGGAACAAGAAGAGCAAACGGTCGCTGATCTCGTTTTCCGTGACACACCGAAGTCTAGTAATGAAACAAGAGTAGGCGGATCTGCTGGTGATGGGTCGGCATTTTGGGACTTTGACCACACTCAGCCAGAAGTGGACACTCAACAAATCGACCTAAAAATTTATGACGCGCTGGCCCTGGCCAGTAGATTTAGTTCTCACCCACCACAAACGACGGCCGCAGGCCTGGATGAACTTGACGATCTAGATCTACCTGCATTCCTTCGTCACGGTGCGGCAGACCTCCCTAGAACTTAAGGTCTGCCGCAAAAGAAAAGGGTGAGGCACAAAATGCCTCACCCTTTTTTGTTTTAACTAAGTGCGCACTTAGGTGCCCGCTATAGATAGTCGCTCAGTATTGCCAACCGGCATACCTGTCAGCATTCCCTCTGCCCGAGAGACGGCTAGATAGTCACTCATCCGTGCCTTATCATGGGCGATCCGCCCAAACTCACTGTCTAAAAGAGAAAAAATTTGTCTTCCCACCAGACCGCCCAGCGGTATTTTACGCTGTCCCCACCATTTCTGCACGCAGGTCGAAATCGCCTCTGCGCTCGTTAAAGGGCCTGCCGAAGTTACTTCCTGGAGAATACTTTCGCCCCCGACACTTGATTTCGTAATCAACTGTGCAAGCCTCGTTACA
>CAZUYQ010000007.1:60043-62610 GCA_964624705.1 uncultured Polynucleobacter sp. | reverse complement strand
CAAGTTCAATTTTGGAAGTTAGCACGATATCTAATGGCTTTTTAGGCAGCGGCGTAAACAGTGGAAATGAATTTAAACGCTGCGTTGCCAGGGCAAACTCTGACGATTTTTCTTCTGGATCAATCACAAGCCCACAACGAACAATGATCTTTTCCGGAATATTGCTATTGAGAATAACGTTCTCGGCCCAGTATTTTTCCTTTTGAACAAGGCGCTCTGCACTGTCCGAAGCTCCCATCCAACTCAAGAACACAATTCTTTTTACCTGCTGTCGTTCCATAGCGCGGACTAAATTCTCAGTCATGGCGACGTTGCCGCTCGTTTGAATTTTTTCCCGCGTCGCAGACTGACCTCTTAAGACCGAACTTCCGAGGACCCCTCCCTCCCAGGCCAAATGGATTACGGACTCCACAGAGCGTAAGGGCGCTAGGATGGACTCCGGAGACCGCAGGTCCGCGCAAAGCGGCATCATGCGGTCAAGAGCCTCTGGAAGCTTCTGATGATACAGACCAATGATCGATTCACCGCGTTGCACTAATTCTCTGGCGACAACCCGTCCAAGGTAGCCTGCGCCGCCAGTCACCATAATATGGCGACGTGAATTTTTTTGATCTGATTTTCTGTCATTTGAATGTCCCACTATGAGCCCCCAGTCCGAAAAATCGGAAGAAAAAGTCAAAGACTCTCCTATTTTAACTTTTTTTGGCTAAACAATACAATTTTGGCAGATTGATATAAAAAGGGACCACTCAATATATGAGTAGTCCCTCTTTGAACAATTATTTTAGATTCCGTTCAAATTCTCGACATCATGCCAGTTGAAGCGTTTAGTCTCGCCTGTGCTCTCCGTGAAGAATAAGTTGCGCGTTCAAAGTCGATCGAGTTATCGACCGGACCGTTCGGTGTGTTAACGATTTTGTTGCCGGTAAGGCGTGCTTGAGCGCGTTCAAGAGATTTCTTGGCTCTTGCGACATCGATATCTTCTGGCTTCTCAATCACATCAACAAGGACTCTCACACCTTCATCACGTACTTCAACAAAGCCCCCAGCAACAAAATACACGTGATCAGCTTCCTGCGGGCGAGTGAATCTAAGAATGCCGGGATCAAGTTCAGCGATCATCAAAGCGTGGCCTGGTAATACGGTCATATAGCCTAGTTTACCAGGCAGCCCTACTGAAGTAGCGCTCCCTTTGTACAAAATCTTTTCTGGTGAAAGGATTTCGAGTTTCATTTCTTCATTTGTGCTCATGGCCTCACTCCTTCAGCTTTCCGACCTCAGAACTTAGCAATTATTTTGAGGCAGCAGCTTTTTCGATCACTTCTTCAATGGTTCCAACGTAAAGGAAAGCACCTTCTGAAATGTGATCGACTTCACCATTACAGATCATTTTGAAACCTTTGATAGTATCAGCAAGTTTTACGTATTTTCCTTTGTTTCCAGTAAATTGCTCAGCAACCGTAAACGGCTGACTGAAGAATCGTTGGATTTTACGAGCACGAGCTACAGTCAAGCGATCTTCGTCTGATAGTTCGTCCATACCAAGAATCGCGATAATGTCTTGAAGATCCTTATAACGCTGAAGAATCGTTTGGACTTTACGTGCAGTTGCGTAGTGCTCGTCTCCAACCACTTGTGGGTCGAGAATTTTCGAAGACGAAGAAAGCGGATCTACCGCAGGGTAGATACCAAGTTCTGCAATCTTACGCTCAAGAACAGTCGATGCATCCAAGTGAGCAAAAGTTGTCGCAGGAGCTGGATCGGTATAGTCATCGGCAGGTACGTAAATCGCCTGAACGGATGTAATCGAGCCATCTTTGGTTGTTGTAATACGTTCTTGCAATTCACCCATTTCGGAAGCAAGTGTCGGTTGGTAGCCCGCAGCTGAAGGGATCCGACCTAGAAGAGCCGAAACTTCAGATCCAGCCTGGGTAAAGCGGAAAATATTGTCGACGAAAAGAAGAACGTCTTGGTGTTCTTCGTCGCGGAAATACTCGGCGATCGAAAGACCAGTCAAGGCAACACGTGCACGAGCTCCTGGCGGCTCGTTCATTTGTCCGTATACAAGGGCAGTCTTCTCGAGAACGCCAGAATCTTTCATCTCATGATAAAGATCGTTTCCTTCACGAGTACGCTCACCTACTCCAGCAAACACCGAGAAACCACCGTGGTGAGTCGCAATGTTGTTAATAAGTTCAAGAATCAAAACGGTTTTACCTACGCCCGCGCCACCGAATAGACCGATTTTCCCACCCTTTAAGTAGGGAGCCATCAAGTCGACGACTTTAATCCCAGTTTCTAGGATTTCAATTTGGGTCGAGAGATTCGTGAACTTTGGAGCTCCGCGGTGAATCGGATAACGTTTTGTCGCAGTCACTGGTCCAGCTTCATCCACTGGCTCACCGATAACGTTAAGAATACGGCCCAGAACTTCGCGTCCGACCGGCGTGGTGATCTGATCACCTGTGTCTCGAACTTCTTGACCACGAGCTAAGCCATCGGTGGTATCCATAGCGATCGTACGAACGACGCTTTCACCAAGATGCTGAGCGACCTCGAGAACAAGG
>CAZUYQ010000007.1:54102-60033 GCA_964624705.1 uncultured Polynucleobacter sp. | reverse complement strand
ATCTTTTTCTTTGTTGATTTCCGAATTTGTCAGCCTTAATGCGTTATAAATCGCTGGCAAATGTCCTGCAGGAAACTCAACGTCCACAACTGGACCCATGACTTGAACAATTTTACCGATCACAGCGGTTGTCATTTGAAAAACTCCTTAGCGCTCTATGCGCGTTAATCTAATCCGTTGATTCATCCCGAGTTACAAGGCTTCTGCGCCGCTTGTAATTTCGATAAGTTCTTTGGTAATTGCTGCTTGTCGTCCGCGGTTGTATTGGAGCGTTAGCTTACGAACCACTTCCTTCGCGTTCTTAGTTGCAGAGTCCATGGCTGTCATCCGTGAACCTTGTTCCGAGGCCGCAGCTTCAAGCAATATACGGAACACCGTACCTTCGACTTGGCGCTTAATAATCGACGCTAAAAATTCTGCTGGCGCAGGTTCCAAGATAATTCTTTGCGCTTCGATCGCTTCCTGCGAGTTTTTTACAACTGGCCTAACTGGTAGAACTTGCTTCACGCTTGGGATTTGCGACATGGCAGACTTAAACTCGACGAAGCCAATTTGCACATCGTCGTAATTTTCTGTCAAAAATCGCTCGACTAAATCAGACGCTAAGGCCTTCGCAGCTTCGTAACGAGGTTTCTCGGTTACCTTTTCTTTATCTGCAAGCATATTCCACTGCATTTTACGAGCAAAACTAGTTGCCCGGCGGCCCCAAGTGATCACGTCCACTTGTACACCTTGCTCGGTTTTCTCGCGGACAAAACGATTCGCAAATTTAAACATGTTTGAGTTTAAACTTCCGCAAAGTCCACGGTCCGTAGCTATGAGTACGAAAAGTGTTTTTTTGTATTGACCGCGTTCTACTGTCAACGGTGTTGAAACATCGCCTGCGGCAAGCACGACACGACCCGCCATCTCTTCAAAAGCAATTCCGTAAGGCCTTGCCCCGAGGACCGCGTGGTTTGCGCGTGCGAATTTCGCCGCCGAAACCAGCTTCATCGCGTGCGTGATCTTCTGCGTATTCTTAACGCTTCCGATCCGTCGCTTTATGTCCTTTAAGTTAGCCATTGGCTTTAAATCCCTTCGTGAATTCTTCGATCGCTTTCTTCAGCTCAGCCTCGACGTCTTTTAAGGACGCGCGTGCTTCAATCTTTTGAAGGACCGCAGAGTATTTCGACTGGAGGTATTCCGAAAGACCTTTATCGAATGCTGCAATTTGTGGAATCTCGATAGAATCAAGGAATCCGCGAACAGCTGCGAAAATAATTGCAACTTGGAGACCAACATGAATAGGCTGGTACTGGCCTTGTTTTAGAATTTCCACAAGCCTTGCACCGCGACTCAACGTACGCTGTGTAGCTGCGTCCAAGTCGGAACCGAACTGAGAGAACGCCGCCAATTCACGATAAAGTGCTAGTTCCAAGCGAAGCGAGCCTGCGACGGATTTCATGGCAGGAACCTGAGCAGAACCACCAACCCGCGATACGGAAAGACCCGCATTGATCGCTGGACGAATGCCCGAGAAGAATAAGTCGGCTTCAAGGAAAATCTGACCGTCGGTAATCGAAATTACGTTTGTCGGAATGTATGCCGAGATATCGCCAGCCTGAGTTTCGATGACAGGGAATGCGGTAATAGAACCTGCACCAAGGTCGTCGTTAAGTTTACAAGCGCGCTCCAAAAGACGGCTATGAAGATAGAATACATCGCCAGGATATGCTTCGCGTCCTGGAGGACGACGAAGAAGAAGCGAAAGTTCACGATAGGCAGCCGCTTGCTTTGACAAGTCATCGTAGAAAATAACTGCGTGTTCGCCCTTATCACGGAAGTACTCCGCCATGCGGCATCCTGAGTAGGGAGCAAGGAACTGCATCGGTGTTGGATCAAGCGCGGTCGCTGCCACAACGATTGTATATTCAAGAGCACCAGCTTTTTTAAGCTTATCGACGACTTGAGCTACGGTCGAAGCCTTTTGACCAACCGCAACGTAGATACAGATAACGCCTTTACCTTTTTGATTGATGATGGTGTCGATCGCAATGGCAGTCTTACCAGTTTGGCGGTCACCAATGATCAATTCGCGTTGACCGCGACCAATCGGAACCATGGCATCGATCGCTTTGATCCCTGTTTGAAGCGGCTCATGTACCGACTTACGAGCAATAACACCGGGGGCTTTTACTTCGACTTTACCCCGCTCAACATCTACAAGTGGGCCTTGACCATCGATCGGTGCACCCAACGCATCCACAACGCGGCCCAGTAGTCCTCGGCCAACCGGCACAGAGTTAATTTCGTTCAAGCGCTTAACAACGTGACCTTCTTGAATGGTTTCGGTTTTACCAAAGATCGCAATACCGACGTTATCTTCTTCAAGGTTTAGTACTACGCCTTTTGAACCACCAGAAAACTCGACCAATTCACCAGCTTTTACACCCTCGAGGCCGTAAACGCGGGCAATCCCGTCGCCCACTGTTAATACAGTTCCGGTCTCAACAAGTTCGGCCTTTTGTCCGAAATTTTTGATCCGTTCACTGATAATTTTACTGACTTCTTCGACTCTGATCTTTTCCATATTTCCTCACATCAATTTAGTGTTGTGCGCTTTCTGCAACGGTTTCTAATTTCGCTTTGACACTCATATCTATTGCGAAGTTACCAACTTCAACAACAAGGCCACCAAGAATCTTTTGGTCAACCTTGTTATCAAGGGTTAGTTTCTTCTTAAAGACACCGGAGAGTGTCTTTTCAAGATCGGATTTAGCATTCGGGTCCATGGGTTCTGCTGTTGTAACAACTGCGTGAGCAACACCACGAGACTCATCTAGCATGCCTCGGTAAGCAGCACTGATTTCAGGAAAGATTGCGACACGGCCAGCGGTAATGAGTTGTTCGAAGAAGCGGGTGGCTTCAGCCCCGCCGTTCGACTTTTCGACGGCCAAAGAGAGAAGAGCGCGTTTGATCTCGGCTGGCATCACCGGGCTTTTAAGAATTTTTTTTGATTCCGGAATTAAAAACAGTTCGGCTGCTGCTTCTAAAAAATTCGCAAATCGGTCAGCAGTCGCTGAATCTTTTCCCGCAATACTAAGCAAAGCTTTTGCATATCGATTTGCAATTAAATTACTACTCATTCATCTTCCCCTTCGAACTTTCACGTTCCAAAATTAAACGTGATAATTTTTCAGCTCTGTCGCACGATTTGCAAGAATCCGGGATTTGTCGCCTTCCGATAAACCGGACGCGATTTTTGCTTCGGCCGCTAATTTGGCTGCTGCGACGATCTCTTGGCGAAGCTCAATGCGAGCGCGGCTGATTTCTTCTACGGCTAGTCTTTTTGTCTCAGAAAGAATTTGTGTCGCAATGCGCTCGCCCTCAGCAATCATTCTTTTCGCTTCTTCATGCGCTAGAGCTTCGCTTTCTTTCTTAAAGCTTTCTAGCTCTGCTTCAATCGAATCAAACTTTGCCTTAATTTCTGCAAATTTTCCTTGAGCAACAGTCAAAGCTTGGGCAGCGTCTTTCGACGCGTCCAAAAACTTTGTCCGGCGTCCGGTGGCCATCGCTTTGAGTGGCTTGCGAAAGAAAACAACGAACGCTAAAACAAATAGAGCGAAATTGAAGTAAGGAATTCCGACTGCGCTTACGAGATCTAAATGGTGTTCCATGGCGTCCTACTTACCGAGTAAAGTTCGGGAAAGATTTTAGTGCGTAGCAAACTGAATGAATTCTTCGGTGATTTTCTGGATCGTTTGTTCTTTTTTAGAACGCTCTTCCGATAGATTCTCGGCAATGGCGCGTTGAATTTCGCTTTGCTCTTTACGAGCTGTGGTTTCAGCTTCTGATAAAAGAACGGCGCGCTTTGCAGCTGCCGCCGCTTTAATGGTTTCGCGAACCGTCGATGCGGATTTATGTGCATCACGCATTTTCGATGTAATCACGAAATCCATATTTGCTGCCTTGTCTAGTAACTCTTCTGCCGCCGCCTGGCTTCCACCAGTTTTAGCATCTCGAGCTGTGCGCAGTTTCATGTATGGATCAAGCATAAGCTTCTTGACGATGTACATATTTGTAAGAAAAATTCCGGCTTGAACACCCATTACAATCGGGTCTGGATTCAAGTTCAACGACGACATAAAAAATCCTCGCAGCTGCTGGTGCCGTAAAGCTTCACAATTTTATCAATGGGACATTGTGATAGCTTAAAGATGCTGCCAGGGCAAGGAGGATTTCGCTGATTTTACCCGAAAAAATTAACTTATTTTATAGCCCATGGCCGAGAGCAGCCGTTCCAGTTCCACCGCTGAAAAATAAGAAACTTCAATACGGCCTTTGCTGCCGTTACCTGAGATCTTTACCTTTGTTCGCAGTGAAGACCTTAGGCCGTCGGCGATATAGCTTAGGTCGGCCGCCTGAGAGCCCTTCCCTCCAGATGTCTCTAGGGGGCTGCCCGCTTTATAGGACTTACAAAGTTGTTCGGTCTGCCTAACATTCATCCCTTTTTTAATGATGATGTCTCTTGCTCTCAAAATAGTCTTCTTGTCGTCCAGCGAGAGCAGCGCTCGCCCATGGCCCATGGTTAGGCGATTTTCAACGAGGTCGTCTTGAACTTCCTTTGGCAATTGCAAAATGCGCAAAATATTAGCAACTGTCGAACGTTCTTTGCCTACTTTATCAGCACATTGCTCTTGAGTCAGCCCAAAGTCGCTGATAAGCGATTGGTACGCTTCAGCCTCTTCGACGACGTTTAGGTCCTGGCGTTGGATGTTTTCAATCAAAGCAATTCGCAATTGCTCTTGATCGGTCATGGGTTCGCGAATAATCGCTGGAATTTTCGTCGCGCCAGAAAGCTTACTTGCGCGAAGTCGTCGCTCTCCGGCAATAAGCATATACTTACCCGGGGTCGAGGTTTTGGTAACCGTGATTGGTTGAATCACGCCGTCGACTTTTATACTCGCCGCGAGAGACTGGAGTTCTTGTTCGCGAAATACCCGGCGAGGTTGATGAGGATTCACGAAGATTGTTTCAATCGGCAGGTCAGTGACCATACCTTGCTTTAAACTCTCGACTTTAGATGCAGCGGGGGTTGGAGTTGAGGTCGAAGCCCCTACTCTTCCGCTTTGCAGTGTGTCTTGCCGTGCAATCTGAGGGCCTTTGCTCTCTTCGACGTCAAAGCCACCAAGAAGCGAGGTAATGCCTTTACCGAGACTCGATTTCCGGGCTACTGGTTTAACGTCTTGTGGTTTAGTACTCACTGCAGGCCCCCTTGATGTTGAGCTAGGTCGGCCTTAGCCTTCGCTGCTGCTTTTGCGCTAGCGGCCGTCGGTTTACGAGAATGTCTTCGTAGAATCTCGCGAGCCACGTCCATATAAGCGACGCTTCCGGTGCTATTGATATCGTAAAGAATGACGGGCTTACCATGGGAAGGAGCTTCACTAAGGCGAACATTCCTTGGAATAACCGTTTCAAACACTTCGCTGCCAAAATGAGTTCTAATATCTTGTTCGACTTGATGACAGAGGTTATTGCGACGGTCATACATGGTGAGCAGGATTCCTTCGCGCGCAAGTTCCGGATTGAGGCGACGCTTAATCAACGAGATTGTTTTAAGGAGTTGGCTTAGTCCCTCCATCGCATAATACTCGCATTGCATCGGAATTAGAACACTATCAGCCGCAGTCAAAGCGTTCACCGTTAGAATTCCGAGTGCAGGGGGGCAGTCGATCACAATAAAGTCGTAAAGGTCCCTAACTTGATCAAGAGCATCCTTTAGCCGCACTTCCCTACCGATGGCTGTCACGAGTTCGATCTCGGCGCCGATAAGATCTTGATTCGCAGGAGCAATGTTTAAGCATTTCAGTTCCGTGTGGAGAATGGCCGTTTTGAGCGCCACTTCGTCGACTAAAACTTGGTACATTGTGACTTGTGATGATTCTACGGCGA
>CAZUYQ010000007.1:53422-54092 GCA_964624705.1 uncultured Polynucleobacter sp. | reverse complement strand
GCATTTGCTTGTGGGTCCATATCTACCAGTAGAACTTTTTTTTCCGCTGCAGCTAGGCAAGCCGCAAGATTAACAGCGGTTGTGGTCTTACCTACACCGCCCTTTTGATTAGAGACGGCAATGATTCTGGCCATGGATCCTCCAGAGGTCGATGAATCGGGGGTGTCTTGGGGTCAGAGTATAACAACAGTTTTTCGACTTGTGCAGTATTTTGTGAATCAACTTTGTGAATTGTTTCACGTGGAACACCGTTACTCTGGAATGGAGTCAATGTTCCACGTGAAACAATTCATCATGCTATTAAATTAACTGCTCTAATTGTTCCACGTGGAACAATGGGTCCCACCGAAACAACAATTGAAGAAGCGATTGTTCCACGTGGAACATTTCTATTTCAGGATCGTGCCAAACTTTTAGGGAAGAATTAGTCTAAAGCCTTTTGATTGGGGGCTGTTAAATGTTTCACGTGGAACAATTTCCTGCCCCTTTTTTGATAATGTTCCACGCGGAACACTACTAAAACCAATCCCCAAATAAAAAAGGCCAACCTAGTTTGGTTGGCCTTCAATGATCTAACTCTCAAAAAACTTATTTTGAGAACAGATTATACCACAAGAATGCGACAAGAAAGCCCAAGAGAGCTGGAAATTCGATGAACGCCAAGCTCAAG
>CAZUYQ010000007.1:46894-53412 GCA_964624705.1 uncultured Polynucleobacter sp. | reverse complement strand
AGAGAAGAGGAACGAATACTTGTTCGCGGCTTCCAGGATTACGAGCAATACCTTCAAGAGCGGAGCCAGCTGCCTTACCTTGACCAGATGTAGCACCAATTGCGGCTAATCCAACTGCTAAAGCAGAGCCAATCGCAACAAGACCCATACTGCTGTTTGATACAGAGCCTTCAGCGGTCTGAGCAAGTGCTGCGCCGCTAACACCCAACATTCCAACTGCAGACAATAACGAACGAATTCTCATGATTTCTACCCTTTCACAATTCACTAGTTTACAACCACTGTTACAGAATACCTAAACACACGCGCCATCAGTGGTCGTGTGATACGGCCATCGCAATATAAACCCCGGTTAACAGGGTAAAAACAAAACTTTGCACTAAACTCACAAGTAACCCAAAAAACATTAGCGCCGATGGCACAATAATATAGGGAGTTATTGACGTAAAAATACCTAACATCAAGTGATCTGCAAAAATATTCCCCATCAAACGAAGACTTAAACTCACTGGGCGGAATAAGTGCGAAATCACCTCAATCACAAACATTAGAGGTGCGACAGCCAGCATAGGACCCGCGAATTGCTGTAAATAATGTACGCCGTGTTCTCTAAACCCGGAAATGTTATACACTAAGAAAACGGTCAAACCCATGGCTAGATTGGTGCTTAAACTTTCCGTTGCTGGAATAAAACCCGGAATAAGCCCACTAAGATTGGTCACCAAAATAAACATAAAAGTCCCAGCCAACAATGGCAAAAAGGTCCTCCACTTGCTTCCGATATTGTCTTTTGCAATGCCGTAAGCAACATCCATTGCCAATTCAATCATCGTTTGAATAGAAAACTTTGCGTGAGGGGCGACGTCCGCCTCCCCCTTCTTTAACCCCCTCGAGAACAACAGGCCAAGAACTAAAGTCACCACCAAAGTGAAAATACCGCCACAAATGGGAACGATTCGCTCTAAGAGATGCTCATTATAGCTATCACCAGCGATTGCGTGGTAGCCCACGTCATACCAGTTGACGATTCCGCCAGAAGCAAAAGCTTCGGATGCACCCATGAATCCAAACAAACCAAAGCCAATTTTTTTTACATGCCGGAGCACAAAAACCTCCTGCCAAAACAAAACAACAATATAAATTTTCACGAATTAGATACCGGAAAGTATGCTAAACGACAACATCAATCCACAATAAATTACGATACTAAAGCCTTCGTTTCAGCCCGTCTCCATAACCACAGTACAACACTAGCGCAAATCAAAGCTCCAAACGCGCCTACTGCCATAAAACCCGCTGAAAAACTCCGTCGAATTCCCCAGAAAATCAATAGCGGGGGGAACAAAAACTTAAAAAAACCGCCGATTCCGAGCATGAACACGCGCCTCCATCCGGCAGAACGAAATTCCTCTGGTGAAAACACTAAAATATGCGCAAAACGGTTCAAAACGAGAAAGGCGCTTGAAAAAGCGGCATATCCCACAAAAAATCCGCCAAAATCAGCAAATGTAAAATTATTGAAAAACTAGATAAACCAATATGTGCAAAAATTAAACACAAGACTAAACACTATGAAAGTATAAAAAATCTTAAAATATGCGTTCATCTTGGTAAAAATCAAAATCATCTACACTTTTTTATTCTCTTTTTTTATTAAAAACACAAAAAAACGGTAAGCACTGAATACACACAACAACAACGAAACTGCTATTGTCACGTTAAACCAATTCCATGATTGAGAATAATTATCATTTAAATAGCGAGCTAGCCATACAGCACTGACCATATACAAGCTCATTTCAACACAAAGTGCCAACAAATATGCAAAAGCCTGCCAAAAATTATTCAAAACTCGATTCCCTCCCATCCACCGCTTACAACTGTTGAATCAAAGTCAATCTATGTGCTAGTTTCACCCATCTGATCCGCCTACACATTCGACTCAAAGGCAGCAAGCCTTTTTGAATTTTGAAACGAGGACGCACAATGCTCTCTCACGACCAACAACTAAATCCGTGGGAACAACTTAAGCAAGCGGTAAAAGCACAGCTGCCCGCTAAAGAATATGCAACTTGGTTTGCGCCGCTACACGTCATACGAACCAATGGTCAAGACCTAGTGGTAAGAATGCCAAATGCACTCTTCTATCAAAAAATTCACGACGAATATCTTCCTCTGATTGAACGAACAAAATCCGAATTAGGTCTAGAAGCACACTTTATCAATTTCGAATTGGAAGGCGTCACCGATGTGCCAACACCAGCCTATTCCGATGAAGCGCCTTCCTCTCTTAGCGGAAGCGATACGCCTACCATGGCACAGGCGAGCCAACCAGCCTTTTCCAGAACACTGAACAAAGAAAGTAATCTGAATACCACCTATACGTTCGAATCGTTCGTACGCGGTGCTAGTAACCAGTTTGCTATGACAACATCGCAGGCCGTTTCCAATAAACCGGGGCAGTTTTACAACCCGCTTTTTATCTGCGGAAGCACGGGCCTTGGTAAAACGCATCTCCTACACGCCGTCGGCAATGAGGTTTTAAAAAGCAAGCCCAACGCCGTCGTCACCTACACTACCTCCGAGCAGTTTATGCAGGAGATGGTCTACTGTATGCGTCACAATAAAATGCTCGAATTTAGGCAAAAATACCGGATGTGTGATGTTTTGCTAATCGATGACATTCAGTTTATTTCCGGTAAACCAGGAACACAGGAAGAATTTTTTCACACGTTCAACACGCTTTATAACGCAAAAAAACAAATTGTGATGACATCCGATATTCTTCCCCAGGGAATTCCAGAAATCGAAGAGCGTCTGCGTAACAGGTTTCAATGGGGTCTTATCGCAGACATTCAAATGCCTGATCTCGAACACCGCATCGCGATTCTTTTCCAAAAAGCAGATTCGCTTGGAGTTCGTATCAATTCGGATGTAGCCGAATATATTGCAAAGCACACCAAGAAGAGTGTCAGGGAATTAGAAGGAAACCTTCGCAGGCTTCTAGCGTTCTCTCAGTTTCACGGACAAGAGACTGGTTTAGATTTAGCTCAAAGAGCGTTTAAAGATATTTTCTTTACGGAAGCCCCAAAGAAATTAAGCGTCGAAGACATTCAAAAAATCGTCGCCGATCATTTTAAAATTAAGGTCGCCGACTTAAAATCCAAGAAAAAACATGCGGCTGTTGCACACCCAAGACAAATAGCCATGTTTCTCTCTCGGAAATTAACCTCAGCATCGCTGCCAGAACTTGGTGTTAGATTCGGTGGCAAGGACCATACTACTGTTCTTCATAACGTTAAAAAAATAGAAACCGCGATCGCTGCAGACCTTGACCTGCGTGCTGTTGTGACGACTTTACAAAGACAAATAGAGCAAATGCACTAGCGCCATTTATTTAGGCGTCTGTGGATAAAGCTGTGGGCTAACTGGTGATGAGTATGGAAAATGGGTGGGGATCAGCAACGAACAACTTCTACGGGTGCTACTTAATCCCAAAACTTACAAACAGGCATTAAACATTTATACACAGATCATCCCAAGGCAAGTATTCCGATAATGACCGTAAAAACAATAAGTTATGAAGAATCCACAGGAAACGCGAACACCTATTACTTATCACTTAATAAATATATCTATCTTTATAAACACGGATAGATCTCGCAGAGGAGAAGGCCCATGAGCTTCAAAGTGAAAATAGAAAAAAGTTTACTAAACCTCGCGACCTCAAGAGTGCAGGGCGCGATGGCTGAACGAAGTATGGCGCAAATTGGGTTGAACGCAAAAAATGATCGCATCCACGTTACAGCTGCTGATCAAGCACTAGCGATCTTTAATGATTTAGCGGCAGAAGTGACGGAAGAAGGCATTGTCTTTGTTCCTGCAAAGCTTTTCTCGGACGTAGTTCGAGAACTTCCCGATGGCGTCGTTTCTCTGGAGCGGGAGGGCGGATTTTTAAAAATTCAAGCCGGCCCAAAAAATGAATTCAGCATGCGCCTGCCTATCGTCGAAGAAGCTCAGTGGCGTGATCCCCCTGCAGTGGATTACGAAAATGCCGCAGTTCTACCCATCGCTAAAATTTCATACATGATTGACCAAGTGGATTCCTGTGTTTCGACAGATTGCACCCGCAATTACGGTACCGTGGCGTATTTGCATCGAGTTGGAACTTCCAAAGACACGTTGCGCCTTGTCGGCACGGATTCGTTCCGATTGTCGTACTGCGATGTGCGTACGAGTATGCCCGATGCGTTTCTTAAAAACGGTATTTGCCTTACCAAGCGAGCCCTCAGCGAACTCGTTCGCCTATCATCCGAAGGCTTCGACACCGTGAAGCTTTCCGTATCGGATGACTTCACGACGGTTGTGGCCCAGGTACCTAATTATCTGATTTTTATAAGACTTTCATCGATTAAATACCCCAATTACACCGGTGTCATCCCGGAACTTAAGCAGCCTGGCGTTTTAGTGAGCAGGCCCCACGTACAGGGCGTTGCTAAACGGGTTCTACTCGCTTCCGACAAAGGGCGAGTTTTGCAGTTGAGCTTTTCAGATTCATCACTTACGCTTAGTTCGAAAAATATTTCCAACTCGGAGGGTCGAGAAAAGATCCAATTGGAGGGGTACCACGGTCCTCGCTGTGATATCACGATCAATGGGAAATATCTGACCGACATTGTTGGAGTTACTGCGTCAGAAAAGCTGGCGCTGCAGTTTAAAGACGGTGAAGATCCGATTATCTTAACCCCGTACGGTGAGCCCACCGACTGCCGCACCAAGCACGTGCTCGTTCCTATCACTGGGGGCGGAACCGAGGCGCACGCCTAATTCAGAAGTGCTGAACTGGTTGCTTGCCAACATGAGCAGGTGACCGGTTGAATGCCGTTTTAGATTTGTTGGAATCATGTTCATCGTGCCGCTAGATCGGCACGTCTGCAGAGAAGGGACTCGAGAGCGCAATGACAGAGACTCAACAACAAGAAGGTTTAGTAGGATCAGAATATTCAGCTGATAACATTCAAGTTTTAGAAGGACTTGAAGCCGTTCGCAAACGTCCTGGGATGTATATTGGATCTACTTCCGTGGATGGTCTTCACCATCTCGTTTACGAAGTCGTCGATAACTCTGTCGATGAAGCCATGGGTGGACATTGCAATAAGATCGAAGTCACGATTCACCTTGATGGCAGTCTTTCCGTAAAAGACAACGGCCGCGGTATTCCCGTTGAAATGCACAAAAAAGAAAATAAATCGGCCCTCGAAATCGTCATGACAGTTCTGCATGCGGGCGGAAAATTTGATGATAAAGCGTTCGCATTCTCAGGTGGACTCCACGGCGTTGGTGCTTCTGTCGTTAACGCCTTGTCTGAAACTTGCCGTGTCGAAGTTCGCAGTAACGGCAAAGTTCATATGCAGAGCTACAAGCGCGGTGTTCCCGACGGTCCAGTGACAGTCATTGGAACCACAGAGTCCAAGGGTACGCTTACAAAATTTAAACCTGACGCCGAGATTTTTTCAGACACGAACTTCAGTTTCGATACACTCGGAAAAAGATTTAGAGAACTTGCTTTTTTAAATCAAGGCCTAGAAATCACCCTCACCGACGAACGCAGTGATCAGTCTAGTTCTTTTTTGTTTGAAGGTGGACTTACCTCTTTTTGCGAATATCTCGTAAAAGGTAAAACTGTTCTGCACTCGAAACCAATGTCGATCAAAGGCGTCCAAAAAGAAGGCGAAAAAATAAATTTTGTTTTGGATTGCTCGCTTCAGTGGACCGATTCTTATTCGGAAAGTTTTTTCTCGTATGTAAATAATATTAGCACTCACGAAGGCGGAACTCACGTTACTGGTCTGCGTGCGGCACTTACCCGAGTGATTAACGTGTTTGCCGAAAAATCGGGAGCCTTAAAGCAATTCAAAGAAGGCATCACCGGTGACGATATCCGCGAAGGTCTATGCGGTGTCATCGCAGTTCGAGTGAAAAACCCCGAATTCCAAGGTCAGACAAAAACCAAATTGGGTAACACCGAAGTTCGCCCTCTCGTTGAATCGCTCGTACAAGAAAAACTTACGACTTACTTTGATGAAAATCCCGAAGTTGGTCGCCGCATTGTTGGGAAAATTATCGACGCAGCTCGTGCACGCCTTGCAGCAAAAAAGGCTCGTGAATTGACGCGTCGTAAGGGCGCCTTAGACTTTGCTGGGCTTCCAGGAAAGATGGCTGACTGCCAAGAAAAAGATCCCGGTCAATGCGAACTGTTCCTTGTCGAGGGTGATAGTGCGGGTGGTTCTGCAAAACAAGCGCGTGATCGAAAAACTCAGGCGGTACTTCCGCTCCGTGGAAAGATTTTGAACGTCGAGAAGGCTCGCTACGACAAAATGCTTTCAAGCCAAGAGATTAAATTGCTCATCCAAGCATTAGGTACAGGAATTGGTAAAGATGATTTTGATATTACCAAACTGCGTTATCACAAAGTGATCTTGATGACAGATGCGGACGTCGACGGTGCACACATCCGC
>CAZUYQ010000007.1:23726-46884 GCA_964624705.1 uncultured Polynucleobacter sp. | reverse complement strand
AGCTGATTGAACGCGGCTATCTCTATATTGCTCAACCACCCCTCTTTAAATACAAAAAAGGCAAAGTTGAGCGCTATCTCAAAGACGACGCGGCATTGCTTGAATTCTTAAGTGACGCTGGCATGACCAACGTTGAAATTAAGGACGCTCAAGGTCGTTTGATTGATCGCAATATCTTGGGCTCTTTGATGACTAAACTTCATCGCTACCAGCAGCTTCTTGACATGGCAAGTAGGCGTCGTGCACGGGGCGTGATCGAATTTGTGATTTTAAACGATGAGGTCGGCGCACAGAATCTTGCTTCAGAAGATGCGGCAAACGCCCTCGCGACACGCATTGTTGAATTTGTAAAACAACGTTCCGCGAGAGCTTGGGCTGAAGCAAAAGTTATTTTTGATCCGGAATATAGCCGTTATCGTCTAGCCATAGAAACTCGCGAACGGGATATTCCCCAAACTTCCATGCTTGACGCCGCACTCTTTGCGGCTGGCGAGATTGTTGAGCTTCGCCGCCTTAGCAAGCAAATGACTGAAATTGCCGAAGCACCATTTCAGTGGACTGCCCTTAAGGGTGGAAAGAAAGACGAAACCCCGAACGAGCAGGAAGGTGACACCGCTACCGCAACATTCGGTCGAAGCGGCAGCTTGCAAAGTCTCTCAGCGCTTAAAGAATTTATCGTCGAAGAAGGTCGCAAAGGCGCATATGTTCAACGCTACAAAGGTCTTGGTGAAATGAACCCAGATCAACTTGGCGAAACAACCATGCAAGTGAGCAAAAGAACCCTGCTACAAGTCGAAGTGGAAGACGCCATGGAAGCGGATTTACTGTTTTCGACTTTGATGGGTGATGACGTCGATCCACGCCGTGAGTTTATCCAACGCAATGCCTTGAATGTCAGGAATCTTGATATTTAATGTGACAGTTTATCGTGGCTGGAATCTAGATTTGTAAATGGAACTAAGGGGCTAAAGCAATATGGAAGCAGCAATGGGCGTTATTCCAATAAAAATTGAAGACGAAATGCGTACGTCGTTCTTGGACTATTCCATGAGCGTTATTGTTTCTCGTGCGCTCCCTGATGTTCGTGATGGATTAAAGCCGGTACATCGCCGAATCTTGTTTGCGATGCACGGACTTAAGAATTATCACAATCGCCCTTATTTAAAATCAGCACGTATCGTCGGTGACGTAATCGGTCGCTACCATCCACATGGTGACTTGTCTGTTTACGAAGCCTTAGTTCGACTCGCCCAAGATTTCGCAATGCGTTATACGCTCGTCGATGGTCAGGGTAATTTTGGTTCGATCGATGGCGATTCTGCGGCCGCGATGCGTTATACGGAAAGCCGTTTGCAAGAAATTGCGGAACTTCTGTTAAGTGATATCGATAAAGAGACTGTTGATTTTGGACCGAACTACGATAACAAAGAAGAAGAACCGCTTGTTCTGCCGACGAGGCTTCCCCAGCTTTTAGTCAACGGAGCGTCTGGTATTGCCGTCGGGATGGCAACGAACATTCCGCCTCATAATCTCACTGAAGTACTTGATGCACTGCTGTTGTTGATTGATGAACCGGAAAGTCGCATTGAAGATTACATGGCCATTGTAAAAGGCCCCGATTTCCCAACTCGTGCGCAAATTATTGGACTTGCTGGAATCCGCGAAGCCTTTTTGACGGGCCGTGGTTCGATCATGATGCGTTCGAAAACGCATATTGAAGAAATTCCAAAAAGTAACGGCCGCGAGCGGATTATCGTCACTGAAATTCCATATCAAGTCAATAAAGCCCGCCTCATCGAACGGATTGCCGACCTTGTTCGTGAAAAAAAGATCGAGGGTATCTCTGATTTAAGAGACGAATCAGCTGACTCGGATATTCGGATTGTTATAGAACTTAAAAAAGGTGAGATGGCAGAAATTCTTCTCAATAACCTTTATAAGCTTACGCCCATGCAGACCTCTTTTGGCGTCAATATGGTGTGTCTTGTAAACGGTGCACCACGCCTTGTTAACCTTAAGCAAATGCTTGAGCAGTTTTATCTGCATCGCCGCGAAGTCATTGTGCGCAAGACTTCTTATGAACTACGCCAGGCTGAGGCTAAAGGCCATATCCTCTTAGCACGATCCGTAAATCTCCGGATTCTTCGGCTGCTCACGAGCAATTGGTTGCGAGATTTAGCCTTTCGGATATTCAGGCCAAGGCGATTCTTGAGATGCGCCTATCGAAATTGACGGGCCTTGAACGAGATAAGATTGTTGCAGAATATAACGAGACCATGGCCATTATTGCCGATCTCCAAGATATTTTAGCGAATCCTGCTCGCGTGACGAAAATTATTCGCGATGATTTTGTCGATCTGCGCGAACGTTTTGGTGATGAACGCCGCACCGAAATTATTGCCGATGCTGGCGATCAGTTCTCGATGGAAAGTCTTGTTTCCGATGAAGAAGTAGCCGTAACAGTCAGTCACGCGGGTTATATCAAGCGGACTCCGATTGTTGAGATCCGGGCGCAGCGCCGCGGTGGTAAGGGTAAGAGCGGGATGCTCACGAAGGAAGAAGATGTCGTTAAGAGTCTGTTTATGACTTCTAACCACCAATCTCTTCTTTGCTTTACCAATAACGGTCGAGTCTACGACATCAAAGTTTACCAAGTTCCGGAAGCGCCCCTGCGGAGTCGCGGCAAGCATTTCGCGAATATTCTAAAACTTGAAGAGGGCGAAAAAGTTGTCTCCGTATTGCCTGTAAAAGAATTCTCCGAAGGCAAATTTGTGATGAACGTTACGGCTCAAGGTTATGTTAAAAAGACTGAGCTTATGGCTTATGACAACATCAGAACCACCGGGATTATCGGTCTTAAATTAGAAGACGGCGATTCCCTGGTTTCCTGCGTTATTACGAATGGCAAGAACGATATCATCATTGCGACCAAGCAGGGCAAAGCCATTCGCTTCAACGAGGAAGAGACAAGGCCAATGGGGCGCGGTGCTCGTGGCGTAACCGGCATCAGGTTTGGTGAAGAAGATGATGCCGTTATTGGTATGGAAGCCATCGACGGTGATGCAACCATTCTGACTGTCTGCGAAAATGGTTTCGGGAAACGTAGCCCGCTTGACGAGTACCGTCAGCAAACACGCGGTGGTAAAGGCATTTACACCATCAAAGTCAGCGAAAGAAATGGTCAAGTGGTTGGAATTCTACAGGTCAGTAATAACGACGATCTGATGATTATGACTTCCTGCGGCAAGATCGTTCGGTTTAACGTGAATGAGCTAGGTGTGATTAGTCGTCATACGCAAGGTGTTAAACTCATCAATGTTGATGAAGGCGAAAAAGTTATTAGCTTGTGTAAAGTGATTCAATTTGAAGGTGAAGAAGTCGTTTGATCCTTTAGGAACTATTCTATGAAATCTATAAGCGCCAAGGTCGAAGGTGAAATCATCGATCTTGGCGCTTTAGCTATGAAAGAACATGTTTTCTCGCACGGTGCATTCTGGTGTGGAAGACTGGATGATCCGCAGTTTGATGCGAGTGGAGTCTTTCAAGCAGATGATTCCCTCACCTCGACCGTCTTTGATCTCGCGAGCACGACGAAGGCGTTAGCGACAACTCCTCTAGCACTGAAGGCCGCTTGGTCGCAGGGACTTGACGCGAGGTCAACACTCGCGGAAGTGTTTCCGAAAGCGGATTTTTCATCGATAGAAGCAGCAAGAGATTTGTTTTTATCGGACGTTCTACGTCACGAGGCGGGGCTTCCGGCGTGGAATAATTTTTTTGTTCGCTGTTGCGAAAACGACGAACAAAGAAACGTAAAAGAAGCGTTGCAACAGGCAAGCAAAAACCGTCATCTTGATCACCGCAATGTTTACAGCGATCTTGGGATGATTTTACTTGGAATCTTGCTCGAAAGTAACGAAGGGAAGCCAGCCTCGGAGCTTTTTCTAGATTTTGTGCGTGATGATCTTAGTCTCAATTTAGAGGCCCTAAAGTTAGGCCCGTCATGGACTCACCAAGCTTCGGATTGTGTCGATACGGGATATTGTCCGGTGCGACAGAGAATTCTTAAAGGTGAAGTTCATGATGAAAATGCGTGGGCGCTCGGAGGCTATACCGGCCATACGGGGCTTTTCGGCTCTACTGAGGCCGTCGTCAAATACTTGAGAGCTTTGGCAGCATCAAAGGTCGGTGGCCGGGTGCTTCGAGAAAATAGCGAGTGGGCTGCTCGTGATGAAAAATCAAATTCAGGCCTTGGCTGGCGCACTGCGCGAGACGCTTCTTCGGAAGTTTTTGGCGAAGGGCGTGGCATTGGTCATATGGGTTTTACAGGCACAGCCTTTTGGATCGATCCCAAAACCAACACATTTTCAGTCCTTTTAACGAATCGGGTCGCATTGGCAAGAACAGCTAATATCCCGGCTTTGCGAAATTTTAGGCGCAGTGTTTTTGGTAGTATGTTTGAGCACCTCAGATCGGTGCAAGCATGGAAATCGTGAAGTTTAAAAAAATTGCTATTGTTGGACGGGGCTTTGCAGGGCTGACGTCTGCGATAGTTTTGAAAAAAGCTGGCTATGAGGTGGAGTTGATTGGTCCGGCCGCTGATGAGAATTCCGCGTCGCAGGCCGCTCATGGTGCCTCGACGATTAAAGGCCTCTTGGAGTCAACTCAACCGCTATTTGCTCTAAAGATGTTTGGTCATCAGACGTTGAAAACATGGCTTGGAGAGATTGAAACGTTAAGCGGCGTTGTTATCCCTAAAATTATGGGTGTATCGGAATGCTTTGATTCACTCACGGAATTTAAAAAAGAACAGGGCCGCATCTACAAAAGCAGATTTCTTGGTGCCTTTTGCGTGCAGCACAAGCCCGGGCTCGAGAACTTTTATCCGCAGGATTTCTGGATCGATAGTGATCAGTATTTGAAGGCTTTAAGTATGGCTTGTCAGAAGCTTTTAATCCCCGTTGTGACGGAAGCGTTCGTCACTGAGCTAAAAGAATCAAATAAGAAGGTGATTCTCAACTTCAGTGATCATAATTCTTATGCCTGCGATGCAGTGATTCTGGCATTAGGCGCAGGCATACAAAAAATTCAAAATTTTGATGAGATTCAAAAGAATTTCTTTGGTGCGCCTGGGTACACAGCGCGGGCGAAAGTAAAATCTAAAACTGAAGAAAGAAAATCGTGCTGTATCGTAAAAGAACTTTCGGCGGTGGCCGTTTGGAACGATGAAGTACATATCGGCTCTACAACTGAAGCAAATGGAATTCCATTGTTAGGAAATATTTCTCCAGAGTTCAAGCATCTTCAAAGTGAACAGAGTATTTTAGAGCTATTTCATAAATTATATTTTCGTGTTGTCGGTAGTGAGTGGAAAGTCCTTGATAATAACTCGGTACATTTGCGTTGGGGGGTGCGAGTTCGGACAAAAGACCGACTTCCCATGGTGGGTCCGATTTCAGAACGCAGCAGGATTTTCATAAACACGGGCTACTATAAAAGCGGAATTTCGCTGACTCATGTGGGAGCTAACCTACTTTTAAGCTTACTTGCGGACGAGAACATCGCCCCCCGACTTCAGCCTATGACTACCCGTGCGCGAAGGTTTGGCAAATAGAGACTCTTTCTTGCTTACTGAAGTTGCATCTGAAGGGAGCGCCAGTCAATGGTCCTAGAAATCCAACGATCCTTGAGGGGCATTTGGATATTCTCGAGCCTCACTGTAAGAAAAATGCGGCCGGCTCCTAATGCAGTCAGTGTTTCTGCCGGAATGGAGGCGTTGCCAACTTTGCCGTCAAAACCACATATAAAGCTCTGGTCTTTGCTTGGGCTTGTGAGCGTCATCACGGCGAGTGAGTTTTCGGCGACGCGGTCTGCGGTCCAAGTAATTTTGAGTGGAGCAGACATAGACACTTTGAATGCCGCTAAGTCATTATCTTCAAGTGTGTTTTCGGTCGCATTCACGGTGCTGGACTGCGATATAACCACATCCTTTAATTGTGGTGGCGGGGTTAAGCGCACGGCGCCTGACGTCGTCTTGGATTGAACGTTGATCACCCACTCTTCGGCGGTTGGTACTAGTGCCGCGCCGGTTATGAGCAGACCGTCGGCAAGATCTTCGGAAGTAAAACTAAGACCAGTTAAAAAACCGCGGGAATTTATGCGATTGATAGGTAGAGCCGCGAGTCTGGTGCCTGGGAGAGTGCGTTCAGTAGTTGCTAGTTTGCAAGCGAACGGCGCCAAAAATTCCTTTTGTACGGGCTCAAGTTCCGACGTGGATGCGAAGCTATCGACTTGCGCCGATTTGGTTGGGATGTCCAGACGGATCATATAGCGAGTCGTAGGATCTCCAGGAGCAGAATTCTCTCGGACTACTTTAATAAACGCGGATTCTTCGGTTTTGTTTTGAGCCCAAATTTTTACTGCAAAGACATAAAAAAAATCCGGTTTTAAATTAGCTGCCGTCTCTTTAAACGCACGCCCAGGTTGAGGAGAATTACACGGCGTCCAATCTAAAGTCGAAGGCAGGGCAGTGGTCCCCGTGTCTTGATAAAAGGCTATTTTGCAGGAAATAGCGTAGTGGGTGTTAAAAGTTAAACTTGCCGAGAGACCATCTTTTGCGCGTTCAATCTGAATATTTCCATCTAGCATCGCGTCTGCGCCAACATTTGGCAGAGCTCTGCGACTGGGTGAGGTCTTTGCCATAAAACATCCACTTACCAGCAGTGGGCATAAGGCAAATAAAAAATGTGTTATATTGAAAGACAAGAGTTTGTTCAAAAAAATACACCTTTCAAGGGTTCGGTCTTTTCATATTAGCAAAAAACAAGCAGACTAGCACGATCGCCAAATATTGAAGATATGAAGCCCGTAAGATTCGGAGTTGAGGATGTTTGTAAACGAAATTGCTCAAGCGCTCACCTATTTTTTGGCGATGCTGTTTGCGCTTACTTTTCACGAGGCAGCCCATGCGTATACAGCCCATATCCGGGGTGATGACACCGCCAAACGTGAGGGAAGATTATCGCTAAATCCTGCGAGCCACGCCGATATGGTAGGAACTATTATTCTTCCGCTTGCAGGTTTTCTCATGCATATGCCGATTATTGGTTGGGCAAAACCTGTCCCGGTGGATGAAAGAAACCTAAAAAATCTTCCCTTGGATAGTTTTTTTGTCGCCATTGCGGGACCTGGATCGAACCTGATTATGGCCTTTTTAGGTACGATTATGGTTCGACTTTATTATCTGCATGGTACTGGAATGCTTCCTACAGATAGCTTTTTTTATCCTTTAGTCAAATTGCTAGTCGCTTTTGTATTCGTCAATGCCACGCTTGCGATTTTTAACCTGATACCTTTGCCGCCCCTAGACGGAGCCGCGCTCCTCCGCTTGTTGTTGCCAGAAGAAATATATGACAAATTTGAATCAGTCGCCCGCCCCTACGGCTTTATTATTCTTCTAATGCTCGCGATGGGTGGGGGGCTTGCCTGGATTGGTCAGTTATCTCGTGCTGTTGTGGGGATTTGTGACATTCTCGCAGGCTTTGTGGTTCCTGGCTCTTAAATAAGCTCGTTAGGCTTTTTAGTTCAAATGTCTTTGGTGCTTGCCGTCCCAAGGGCCCTCGTTTAATATGCAATTCCAAGTGCAGAATATTAAATGTTGAGTGTACTTGGGCCCTCCAAAAGCCTTATTGGTACTTCTAAAGTTTCAAATCTAGATTGTAGCGAGAGTTAAGCATGCGCCAACAGCGACAGCGGACAAAATTCATTTTTGTGACGGGTGGGGTTGTTTCTTCGCTCGGTAAGGGAATTGTCGGTGCTTCTGCGGGAGCATTGCTTGAAACGCGGGGCCTTAAAGTCTCTCTTACCAAAGCCGATCCTTATATCAATATTGATCCCGGGACCATGAGCCCACATCAGCACGGCGAGGTGTTTGTCACAGATGACGGCGCCGAGACCGATCTCGATATTGGTCATTATGAGCGCTTTACTCACGCAACGTTGAATCGAGCGAATAGTTTTTCTGCTGGACGGGTTTACGATACGGTGCTCTCAAAGGAACGTCGCGGTGATTACCTAGGTGGCACTGTTCAAGTGATCCCTCACATTACCGATCAAATTAAAGAATTTATGTTTTCTTCGGCGCAGGGGGCCGACATTGCGATCGTCGAGATTGGCGGTACCGTCGGAGACATTGAAAGCTTGCTATTTCTAGAAGCGATTCGCCAGATTCGCTATGATTTGGGTGCAGAAAATTGTCTTTATATTCATCTCACACTCGTGCCTTATATTGCTGCCGCGAAAGAATTGAAGACGAAGCCCACCCAACATTCAGTTCGCGATCTTCGTCAAATCGGTATTCAACCAGATATTTTGGTATGCAGAAGTGACCGAAAAATTCCCGGTGAGCAGTTAAAAAAGATTGCTCAGTTCTGTAACGTAAGACCAGACCGTGTTTTTGAGGCGCTTGACGCTGATAGTATTTATAGACTTCCGCTTTTAATGAATGCCCAGGGCTTTGATCAGGCGATCGTGGATTCCTTAAATATTTGGACTGGAGCGCCCGATCTTTCCGCGTGGAAGCGCATTGTCCATAATCTCGATAATCCGGAATCGTCTGTAAGAATTGCGGTAGTGGGCAAGTATGTGGGAGTTGTCGATAGTTATAAATCGATTATTGAAAGTTTAACCCACGCAGGGATTGCCAATCGTGCTCATGTGAATATTGAGTTTATTGATTCCGACGAAATAACACCGACCAACGCTGAAGAACGTCTTAAGAAATACGGTGGAATTATTGTTCCCGGTGGTTTTGGTGGCAGGGGGATTGAAGGTAAAATTTCTGCCATTCGTTGGGCTCGCGAGTCTAAAACTCCATTCTTTGGGATCTGTCTTGGTATGCAAGTAGCGGCCATTGAGTTTGCAAGGTCGGTCTTAAATCTAAATGATGCTCATAGCCAAGAATTTTCTCCGCAGGCCCAAAATCAAATTATTCATCTTATGGATAGCCAAAAGGAAGTCGTCTCAAAAGGTGGAACCATGCGACTGGGTTCTTATCCGTGTCATGTGAAATCTGGGACGAAAAGTTATGCGGCTTATGGTTCTTCTGAAATTGCCGAAAGACATCGTCATCGCTTTGAGTTTAATAATGATTACCGCGACGCGTTCACTAAAGCGGGCATTGTTTTTTCGGGTGTTTCACCTGACAAAACTTTGGTTGAAATTATGGAAATTCCAGATCATCCGTGGTTTGTTGCCTGTCAATTTCACCCGGAACTTAAGAGTCGTCCGATGAATGCACATCCTCTGTTTCGCGAGTTTGTTAAGGCAAGCTTAAGTCACGATAAAAGTGGGAAAAAAGGATGAAGCTAGAGCACGCAGGATTATCGGACCAGGACATCCTAGAGTTTGCGCAGTCGGCAATGCAGGCTGAAAGCGATGCGGTTGTAAGTGCGGCACAGAAGCTGAGTGTAACTTTCGTTGCTGCCGTTCGCGCTCTTCTTGCGATCCGCGGTAAAGTGGTGATCACAGGACTTGGTAAGTCTGGACATGTTGGTAGGAAAATAGCCTCAACTTTAGCGAGTACGGGCACGCCCGCCTTCTTTTTGCATCCTTCCGAAGCTCTGCACGGGGATTTAGGGATGGTTACCTCCGATGATGCCGTGATTGGGATCGCTTTCGGTGGCGAAACGATCGAGGTGCTTGAAGTTGTTAAACATGCGAGAAGAGTCGGCTGTAATGTGATTGCTATTACCGGCAAGATAGAGTCTAGCCTTGCGAAGTTGGCTCATTTTACTCTTGATGGCTCCATTTCACGAGAAGTTTGTCCGCTTAATTTAGCACCCACGGCTTCAACGGCAGTAGCTTTGGCGTTAGGTGACGCCTTAGCGATGTGTCTAATGAAGCAGCGAGGATTCACGAGCCAAGATTTTGCTGTCTTGCATCCAGGCGGTAGTATTGGCAGGAGGCTTTCTTGTGTTGGCGATCATATGCGAGCTACCGGCGTCGATTTGCCAACGGTCTCGGAGACGCAGGATTTTCACATTGTATTGGAGGCGGTCACGCGGAAAAATTTTGGAATCGTTCCAGTACTAGATCCGAAAGGTCAATTAGTGGGAGCAATTTCAGACGGAGATATTCGCCGTAGTCTCCTTCACAAAGGGGCCAAGGCACTGACACTCACTGCAAAAGAAATCATGACGCCAAATCCTCGCACCGTCGCTAGTACCATGATTGCTTTGGAAGCCTTCCAAATTATGGAAAAACATCAAATTACGAGTTTATTTGTTGTTGACGATAGCACAACCAAGGTCCTACAGGGCATAGTACGAATGCATGACTTGTTGGCTGCAAAGATAGTATAATAACATTGTGCTGAGTTGGGCCCGTCATTTAGATATGCGTCCATGCCGATAATCACGAGTTTCCTTGGGGAAGATCATGAAGGGCAAAGGGATTTTAGCGTTTATTTCGTTGCTTTTATGTGCGGCGTCGGTGTGGATTTATCTCACTCGTCAGTCGGGGCGTGTTATTGTGCGTGCGGACTCGGAATCTCCGAAAGTAACAATTACCGGATATGAATTTTATCGTTTTAAAGAGGATTTGGTTGTTTCGCGTTTGGCGGGAGAGAGAGCCGTATTGCTTGATGGCGGCCGTGTTGAGATGACAGAGGGTCTCCGCGCCGTCCGTCTGACCGGGCAACGCCGTGAAGAATTGAGTGCAAAGCGCGCGGATGTTCTTTTAGCCTCCTCCTCACCGGGTTCTTTGGGTTCTGTCGACCATGTTTCAAAAATACGTGTTCAAGAAAATGTCGATCTTATGGTGGGAGAAGCTCGCTTAGAAAGCGAAGACGCGACCTATACGGACGAAGATGCAACCATTAGAAGTGTTGTGCCAGTGCGTGTTGAACAAACGGGTCAATACCTTTCTGGAGAGCAAGGCTTCGAGTTCCAGATGAAGAATGAGTCCATTAAAATGAAGGGTGGAATTAATGGAACCATTCTTCCTAGTAGGATTCGAAGCAATTCACAAAAAGGTGCAAAAAAGTGAACATTAAAAATAGAAACATAAAGAGAGTTCACTTCAACACATTTCCTCGCCGAAGTTTTGTTGTCGTGATCCTTTTATCTTTTATGGCTCTCCCAGCTAAGTCCGATCTTTTAGATGGTCCTGCAGAAGAAAACACCCCGGCGACCAAAGAAAATTCAAAGTCCGGGCAATCGGGATTGATTCGCGAAGATGGTATGAGCAAGCCTGTGAAAACACCGCCACCAAAACCGCAAAAGGATCGAGAACGAGAAGAACGCTCAGAAAAAGAACGTGCGAGCGAGGCAAAAAAAGCTCCCAGAGGCGACAAAGGTCAGCAGTCTAATAACGTCCCGATTAAATACCGCAGTGAGCGCTTGTCAGGTCAGAAGGAGGGAGGCGTTCTAGTTCTTGAAGAGGATGTTGTAGTGACTCAGGGAGAAATGCGTATTGAGGCGGATAAAGCCACGATTCATTTTGATCAAGCTACCAACGAGGTCATCGATTGTGTGGCTGTAGGGAATGTTAAATTTTATCAAAAAGATCCCGAAACCGGCAGCCCGGTGACCGCAGAAGGTAAAGAAGCAGTTTTTAATAACCGCCAACGCACGGTGATCTTAAAAGGTGACCCAAAATTAGTGCGTGGAGGCGATGTCGTGCGTGGCAGACAGATTTTATATGATTTGACAACCGGGTGGGTGAAAGCAGAACGGGTTGAAGGTGTTGTTCAACCTGCCAAACAGGATGCCGGAAAAACTGGTAAAGCAAGCCCATCGAAACCAGATGCTGGAAAAAAAGAATCACCTGATGTCCGAGATCCAAAAGAAAGCACCAAACCATGACTGCAGAAGCAACAACAAAATCCATCGGTCACGCAGAGCTTATGGCGGATCAACTGTGTAAAAATTTTAAACAGCGCCGAGTTGTTAACAACGTATCATTTAGAGTCAAAACCGGGGAAGTCGTGGGTCTATTGGGACCAAATGGCGCTGGAAAAACGACCAGTTTCTATATGGTGGTTGGGCTTTTGCACCCACAAAGTGGCCGTATTTTAATGAATGATGACGACATTACCGAAGTGCCCATGCATATCAGAGCAAAAAAAGGCATTAGCTATCTTCCGCAGAATATGAGCATTTTTCGCCGAATGTCGGTGGAAGATAACCTTCTGGCGGTGATGGAAGTGTATGGTATTCCAAGGAAGCAGCGTCCTGATCGGCTGGAAGAATTGATTTCTAAGTTTCAGATCGGTCACATAGCAAAGTCGATGGGTGCGGCTCTTTCGGGCGGTGAAAGACGTCGCGTTGAAATCGCGCGCGCGCTGATTATTGAGCCGAAGTTTTTATTATTGGATGAACCCTTTGCTGGCATCGATCCGGTAACGGTGCATGAAATTCAGCAAATTATATTATCACTTAAAATGGATGGAATCGGCGTCCTGATAACTGATCATAATGTTCGTGAGACTTTGGGAAGCTGTGACCGCGCTTATATTTTAAGTAGTGGGCAAATTATTGCAGATGGGCTGCCCGAACAGGTGGCAAATGATAAAATGGTGCGTGAGACCTACCTTGGTGAAAACTTTAAGTTTTGAAGTTCTTTTTATCATGGTACGCATTTTGCGTGAGGCTCTCGATGGATTATAATAGAATCAGACACTGACAGACCGGCACGTGAGGCACTTGTGGCAAATATTTCTTTAGGTACAAAATTATCGTTAGGCCAGGGGTTATTGATGACACCCCAGCTGCAGCAAGCGATTAAGCTTCTGCAGCTGTCACGGCTTGAGTTAGAGCAATTTGTTGAAACCCAGCTTGCAGAGAACCCGGTTCTTGAAGAACTGCCGGGTGATGGCAATGATGATATTGCGGGATTTGAACGTGAGACCACTGAGAGTGAGGTGGTCAGTGATCGTATGGAGCAGGCGTCCTCGATTGTCGATAAGGTGTCCAAAGACGAAAAGGCAGAAGTGGACTGGGAGGCTCTCGCTAGGTTTGAAGACAGCCGATTTCAAGCCTCTTCCGGTGGACAACGTGGCCTTGGTGATGATGAAGATAGTCCAAACTATGAGAACATCGTCACGAAAGCCGCAACCATTCAAGAGCATCTGATGAGCCAGGTGAGCGAATGTGATTTTGACGCACAAGAACAAATGATGGCGACGGTCCTCATCGGCAATATTGATGATCGCGGCTATTTGATGACTTCAGTTGAAGAAATTTGTACACAAGAGGGATTTGATCAAGAACTGGCGGAAGGTGTCTTAGATTCCATTCAAAGGTTTGATCCAGCAGGTGTTGCGTCGCGATCCTTGCAAGAGTGTTTGCTAACGCAGCTTCGTCAAAGCAAACAAAAGAACGGCATCGTCGAAGTGATTATTCAAAATCACATGCACGAGCTTGAAAATCGCAATTATTCAGTGATTGCGAAGGCACTTAAGATTCCTTTAGAAAAAGTTTTCGAAAATGTCGCTATTATAGCAGGACTTGAACCGATTCCTGCAAGGCAGTTCGCGCCGGACGCCACCCAGTATATTATCCCCGATGTGTATGTATTTAAAATGGGTGCCGAATGGGTGGTAAGTCTCAATGAGGACGGCCTGCCACGCCTAAAAATCAGCCCCTTTTACAAGGACATGCTGAAAGATAAAAAGGGCGCCATCATGAGCAAGGCCCAGGACAAAGAATACTTAAAAGATAAAATTAAAACCGCTGATTGGTTGATTAAAAGCTTACAGCAACGTCAAAGCACGATCTTTCGCGTGACCGAAAAAATTGTTGAACGTCAGAAAGATTTCTTTGAGTACGGTGTTCAGTACATGCGGCCCATGATTTTGCGAGATATCGCTACGGATCTAGAGCTTCACGAATCGACCATTTCACGGGTGACCACAAACAAGTATGTTCACACGCCCCGGGGTGTCTTTGAACTGAAGTACTTCTTTAATAGTGGCATTGGTAGTGGCAATGATGGCGATCATATCGCCAACGAAGCAGTCAAAAATCGTATGCAAGAGTTAGTCAAAGCAGAAGACAATAAAAAGCCATTGTCTGATCAGCAGCTAGTTGAAATTCTAGAAAAAGAAGGTATTCATTTGGCAAGGCGTACGGTCGCAAAATACCGCGAACAGCTAAATATTCTGCCTTCGAGTAAACGAAAACGCCCATTTTGATATAAGAGATTCACCCATAGGATTTTCTTAGTGAAAAAGAGTGTGACTTTAGAAAATCCAAGCGAAGACTTTGGCGAAGGCGACCCTCGTCCTCTCGTCGTTATCGTGACTGGATTATCGGGATCGGGACTATCGACTGCGATCAATACACTCCAAGACAACGGATTTTACTGTGTTGATAATTTGCCCGTGGAACTTCTGTGGGATGCGATCACATTGGTTGTTTCTAATGTGATTCAGGCTCGCGGCTTTGTTTTCGGTATGGACATTAGAGACCAGAGATTTGCGGTCGATTTTCCGAAAATGAAAGAAAGCTTGGCCGAAAAAGTTCGTCTAGACGTTCTGTTTCTTGAAGCCGATACTGATACGATTTTGCGTAGATTCAGTAGCACTAGAAGGCGACATCCACTATTATCTGGTGAAAATGATTTAGCCACAGCCATTCAAAAAGAGGCGAGACTTCTCACTCCAGTAAGAACTGCGGCTGACGGAATCATAGATACAACCTTACTTCCACCGACTGGGCTTGCCAGGTTTATTGAGCTTAGGTACGCAGAAAACGGTATTCCTTTAAGAATGCTGTTTGTAACTATTGTGAGCTTTGGCTTTAAGTACGGACCTCTTTCTCCGGCCGAGTCGATTCACGATGTTCGCTTTTTGCCTAATCCTTACTTTGATCCAACGCTTAAACATCGCACAGGTCTCGATGGTGACGTGCAGAAATTTGTTATGAAAGACCCGCTTGCTCAGGAGACATTTAATCGCCTGGATGATCTCTACCGGTTTCTTCTTCCTCAATATTACCGCGAAGGTAAACATTTCTTTCGGATTGGAATTGGTTGTACGGGCGGACAGCATCGTAGCGTCACGTTTGCTGAAGGGCTTGTGGCATCCCTTCAAAGCCGCCCGCTACCCCATATTGCAGTGTCGGTCCTCCACCGCGATATCGAACATTAAAAACAATAATAAATGGCATTATTTTCGCTGAACTTAAGCTGAATTATCAGCTATGATGAAGGCTCCGAATCTATACCAGGAGCCCATCATGACAGATATTATGACCCAACTGCGGGGCGATCGCCCTTTTGTCGAACGCCATATTGGTCCTCGTAAGCCCCATCAGAAGACCATGCTTGCGACTCTCGGCGAGGCCTCACTCGACTCCCTTGCCGAGCATGCAGTGCCGGCATCGATCCGTTTGAAGGGATCTTTAAAACTTCCGACAGCACTAAATGAACGCAATGCTCTTTTGGCGTTAAAGAAAATTGCGCAACAAAACGAAACCTGGAAATCTTACATTGGCCTTGGCTATCACAACACTATCGTGCCGCCTGTGATTCAGCGCAATATTCTCGAGAATCCAGGCTGGTATACGCAGTACACGCCCTATCAAGCCGAGATCAGTCAGGGTCGTCTGGAAGCGCTTCTGAATTTTCAAACGATGATTGCAGATCTGACGGGCCTGGAAATCGCTAATTCAAGTCTTCTGGATGAAGCCACGGCCGCTGCTGAAGCAATGATGATGACCTATAGCGCACGCGAAGGTGACGCGTCCAATTTCTTTGTAAGCCAGTGTTGCCATCCGCAAGTGATCGATGTTGTAAAAACTCGCGCGGAGCCCCACGGCATCGAAGTAGTTG
Source organism: uncultured Polynucleobacter sp. (assembly GCA_964624705.1). Classification (GTDB taxonomy): domain Bacteria; phylum Bdellovibrionota_B; class Oligoflexia; order Oligoflexales; family RGVZ01; genus CAMDKS01. The sequence continues at coordinate 31,053 of CAZUYQ010000007.1, read as the reverse complement.
TGGGTAAACCAAGCGAACTTAAACCAGATAAAAAACTTTTCGGAGCTCTTTTGCAGTATCCGACGACGGACGGAAGTATTAGCGACTACCGGAGCTTTATTGCAAGTTGTCACGCAGTCGGAGCGCTCGTCACTTTATCTTGTGATATTCTTGCTCTGGTTACGCTTGCTTCACCAGGAGAACTAGGTGCTGATATTGCCGTTGGGAGTTCGCAGCGTTTTGGTGTGCCACTTGGATTCGGCGGTCCTCATGCCGGATTTATCGCTACAAAAGAAGAACACAAAAGACGTATACCTGGCCGCTTAGTGGGTGTGTCGAAAGACAAAGAAGGCCGCAGTGCCATTCGCCTTGCACTCCAAACACGCGAGCAGCATATTAGGCGGGAAAAAGCGTCCAGTAACATCTGTACGGCGCAGGTACTACTTGCAATCATGGCGGGAATGTACGCCACTTATCACGGCCCAGAAGGCCTAAAACAAATCGCGGACCGGGTTCATGCTTATGCAAGATTGTTTGCAGCTGGTTTGGAAAAGCTAGGGCTGAAAGTCCGTCACAAATCGTTCTTTGACACGGTTTCGGTGGAAGTCAGTGATAAGCAAAAGCAAGATATTATTTCGGAGGCTGCCAAACATAAGATCAACCTTCGCACAGATCTTCAGGGCCTATTATGTGTTTCTTTTGACGAAACCACTTTGGAAGAAGATTTGAAAGAGCTCTGGACTTCGTTTGCTTGCGGAAAAACTCTTCCGGAACTCTCAGGCTTAGCGGCGAGTGCAGGAAGTTACGAAATTCCAGCTACCATGCTCCGTAAAGCAGAATTATTATCACACGGAGTTTTTCATCAGTACCGCAGTGAATCGGAGTTAATGCGCTATATTCGTGGTCTTGAAGCAAAAGATCTTTCGCTTACTACGAGCATGATCCCACTTGGCAGCTGCACGATGAAACTAAACGCCGCCGCCGAACTCTATCCTGTGACATGGCACGAATTTGGTAGCGTGCACCCGTTTGCCCCTGCAGAACAAGCCAAAGGCTATAAGCAAATGTTCCAGGATCTTGAGGCATGGCTTGCCGAGATTACGGGCTTTGCTGCAGTGAGCTTGCAACCGAATAGTGGTAGCCAGGGTGAGTATGCAGGTCTCTTAGCGATTCGTGCATATCTCAGAGCAAAGGGTGAAACAAAGCGCAATGTTTGTTTGATTCCTCAGTCGGCACACGGAACAAATCCGGCGAGTGCAGCCCTTGCAGGTATGAAAATTATCGTCACGGCCTGTGATAAAGAAGGCAATATTGATATTGCCGATCTTAAGGCTAAAGCAGCAGAACATGCTGAGACGCTTGCCTGTTTGATGGTGACCTATCCCTCGACTCACGGCGTGTATGAAGAGGGAATCCGCGAAATCTGCGAGGTCATCCACAAGTTTGGTGGCCAGGTTTATATGGACGGCGCCAATATGAATGCGCAGGTTGGGCTTTGCAGGCCTGGTGACTTTGGTCCTGACGTCTGTCACCTTAATCTTCATAAGACATTCTGTATCCCGCACGGCGGTGGAGGGCCTGGTATGGGACCGATCGCCGTTGCAAAACATCTAGCCCCGTTCTTGCCTGGACACCCACTTGTAAAAATTGGTGGTAATCAAGCGACCGGCGCGGTATCGGCAGCTCCCTGGGGTAGTGCCAGTATTCTTCCTATTCCTTGGATGTATATTCGCATGATGGGAAGCGAAGGCTTAACCGAGGCCACAAAAATCGCGATCTTAAATGCAAACTACATCGCAAAACGACTCGACCCTTATTTCCCTGTTCTCTACAAAGGAAAAAACGGGCTTGTCGCGCACGAGTGTATTGTCGACGTTCGTGACTTTAAAGCAAAGACCGGAGTCGAGGTCGAAGATATCGCAAAACGCCTTATGGATTACGGTTTTCATGCGCCGACGGTTTCCTTCCCTGTCGCAAATACACTGATGATTGAACCAACTGAGAGTGAAGACAAGGCCGAGCTAGACCGCTTCTGTGATGCGATGATTTCGATTCGTAAGGAAATCGACCGCATTGAGCGCGGTGAGTGGGACAAAGTGACAAATCCTTTGAAGCTTGCCCCCCATACCGCAAACCTTGTGACTGCGACCGAGTGGAATAGGCCTTACACGAGAGAAGAGGCTGCGTTTCCCGCTGAATGGACTCGTAAGCGCAAGTTCTGGCCGCCGGTTGCGAGAGTAGATAACGCACTGGGAGATCGTAATTTAATTTGCACGTGCCCGGATATTTCAGAGTACGCGTAGAAGAGCGTTCGCAGTTTGAAGAAGATCCCACGTGATTATGCTGGTCACGTGGGATCTTGGTTTTTATTCAAAGAAATCCTGCTGCCTAGATAGAAAATGGTTTTTCGAATCGTTCGAAGATAATAGAGGTCTGTGTTTGACCGATTTCTTTTCGCGTCGCCAAATGATCTTCCAGAACTGTTCTTAGGTTCGGGTATTGCAAGACGCAGAATTGATCAGGTCCTTGAAAACTTGGCGAGAGCCCAGTTGACAGCAGCAATTTCACGAGGGGTTCTTTCGCTAGCGAGAAACTCTTCATTTTGTTCGTAGTGTCTCAGGTTTTCTTCTTCGGTGAAGTCAGCGGCGGACCAGTGACTACTAAATTCGATCTCAGGATCCGCATTACCAAGATGCAAGAAATAAGCGCACGCATTTTTTTCTTCGTAGCGATTGACGGCAGTGCCATTGTTAAAATGGGTTACAACATGAAGTTCGGGATGTCGTTCAAGAGCTAGATGCATGAGATCAACGAGATCCTGTTTGTCTGCATAGATAGCGCCTATAGCGCCATCATAAGGGAGACCATAACGATGCATGTGAAATCCACTCACCATTTTCCCGACTATGCGCAGCTGACTTAATCGATATTTCCTTTTCATATAAGTGCAGTCGGAAGTTATTGGTCTGTCATTGAATGACACTAAGAATGACAATAGACATCCATTACGCTTATGGCTTAAAAGTCTTGAGCTTATATAGGAGACTTTGCGAAATGCCAAAACATCGTCAGTGGTTGAAAACTAGGATTGGAACCTGCAGAAGTGGAATAACTTTCAATACCCGCATGATTTCAAAGGTGAAGAAGTGCATGAATTTCTTTATCACTTTGATGGTTGTGATCTAGTTGATATTTTATGTATGACGGAGGCGATGTTTAGTCGACATTTAGAATCCGTGGATGCGCGTGACGACATTATCGCTCTTTGGCTTATTAACAAGCATATTCGAGGTGTTTTAATGAGTAAATTAGAAAATGAGTTCAAAGGTTTAAGTCTATTTACGTCACCAGATTTTGTTCGACATGGACTCAATTTATTACTGGGCTAACCTGAGCGTGAAATTTTATTCAGAGTCCAATTGACGGCGGCAATTTCCTCTGGAGTTCTTTCGCTATTTAGAAATTCTTCGTTTCGTTTAAAGTGCTGTTGCCACTCTTCATCAGTGAAGTCATCAGCAGACCAATTGGCGTTAAACTCGATGTTTGGATCGGCATTACCGATAAGTAGGCTATATGTATATGCATTTTCTACTTCAAAACGATTAACGGCTCGTCCATCTTTGAAGTAGGTCAATACGTGAAGTTCTGGATGACGTTCTAAGGCCGCAAGCATAAGAGCTACGTGGTCCTTATTTTTTGCAAAAATAGATCCTAATGCACCATCATACGGTAAACCATATTGATGCATATGAAATCCTGTTACCAGTTTACCGGCAATGCGAAGCTGGCTTCTTCGATATGATTTTTTCATACATTGTTAATCGGCCCATTCTAGAGTCTATGAATACCTAGCGAAAATGACACTAGACTCACAGCTGTCTTATCAATTAAAACGCCCGAGATAATTTCGGAGATTTTGCAAAATGCCAAAATACGGAAGCATGGATGAGTCGTTATAACGAATCTTTGCAGGCATCCAATGAGTTTAGTTCTATCAATCTTGTCAACTACCACTTACGTGAATGGAAAGAGAGTTCAGTACTTGCATCGGAGTTCAAAGGACTAAAACTCAACGTTTCTCCTCACTACGTTCGTCACGGATTGATACTGTTGCTAGGTTAATACCAACAAAACAAAAATCCCTCGACGCATAAGTTTTCTTACATGCGTCGAGGGATTTGAAATGAAGTTCTTCCTACTCTTTAATAAATGCTTCGTAGGCAGCTGCATCTAATAACGAGCTAGCCTCACTTGGGCTAGTCAGTTCAATTTTTACAAGCCAGCCATTTTTATAACTGTCAGTTTGTAAGCCTTCAGGCGCTTTTTTGACGGCATTATTTACTTCAACGATCTTTCCAGAAACCGGCATATAAAGATCAGACACGGTCTTTGTAGATTCGATTGTTCCGAAGGAATCGCCAGATTTGTAAGTCTTGCCAGCTTCCGGCAACTCAACGTGAACGATATCGCCAAGTTGATCCACAGCATAGGCCGTCACACCGACAGTGCCTTTATTTCCCTGGAGATCGACCCACTCATGGTCTTTGGTGTACTTAAAGTTTTTTGGAAAATCCATGTTCTCGACTCCTCTATTGGTTTTTAAAAATTAAAGATAAATAGTTTTAATTTCAATCTTATTTCACGCGAGCAGCATAAATAGGCCGCTTCACAATTTTTGCCCGTTTCATAGTACCACGAACATCAATTTCGAATTCATCACCTTCGGCAAGAGTTGCATCGACCAGTGCCATACCACCCGCGCCGCCGACTGTCGGTAGTACTGATCCACTGGTCACTTCCCCTAAGCGTCCTCCAGATGCCTTGACTTGCATTCCATGACGCGGAATACCGTCTTCAACCATCTTGAATGCGACCATCTTACGTTTAACGCCATTTTCCTTTTGTTTTAATAAGACGGGCCTACCGATAAACTCGCCCTTATCAAGCTTTGTTGCCCAGCCGATACCAGCCTCTAAAGGGGAGACGGTGTCGTTCATATCATTGCCGTAAAGAAGATAACAGGCTTCGAGACGAAGTGTATCACGTGCGCCAAGGCCAATAGGTTTTACGCCAGTTTTGGGGGCATTTTCGAGAAGAGCCATCCAAACTCTGCTTGCAATGGTTGGTGGGACATAAATCTCATAGCCCCATTCACCTGTATAACCAGTGCGGGCGACGAGCGCTTTTTCGCCGCAGATTGTGGCGTGCATGATGTTGGTATAAGGTAATTCTTTGAGCTGACTGGAAGCAGTCCCAAGGAGTGGTGAGAGAGTCTCTAAACTCGTCGGACCTTGCACTGCAATCTGGGCCCACTGCGAAGATTCATTAGCGACCTTAACGTTAAACCCCGAAGATTTAGCCTTAATCCACTGAAAATCTTTTTCGGCGTTGGACGCGTTGACGCAGATAAAAAACTCATCCTTGCCGAGACGGTAAATAATCAAGTCGTCGATCATGCCGCCATTCTCGTTCAAGATGGCAGAATACTGACCCTGACCGTCACTCAGTTTTGTGATGTCATTGATGGTAAGCCACTGAAGAAACTTGACGGTCTCGGGTCCGCTTACGCGGACTTCGCCCATATGGCTAACATCGAAAAGCCCACATTTTTCGCGCACAGTCTTATGCTCGGTAAGGACACCCCCATAGCTAACCGGCATCTTCCAGCCACCGAAGGGCACCATTTTGGCACCGAGGCTAACGTGTTGATCGTAAAGCGGAGTCTTTAGATTTTCTTGAGCGGATGATGTCATAAAACCCTTCTTAGCCAATCATCGAGATGGCAAATAGCTTAGTTTTTTTGTCCACTTGGGACTGTAGCATTGCTCCCAGCGCTGTCAACCAAGGGGTGGCGGCGGTGTTAAGGTTTTAGTCAAAAGTGTTTAAGTCTTAGACAGTTTTTCTCTGTTGCCGGGCTCTAAGTACCAGATTTTGCTGGAATAGACCCGTGGCACGTGACTTGCTCAAGGCAGTTTGAGGCACTCGTAGTTTTGAGATGCCGTCTGATGTACCAACTGATGTGGGTTTGATGCTGTTGCTCCAAGAGGTGTTGTTATGAAATTTCTAAAAAATAAATTTAAATTCTCTAATCCTGAGTGGGCTATAAGTATTGCCTTTGTGGCTTTACTATTGGCAGGTTACAGTGAAGCGGCTAGTGTTTATAGTTATAGCTGTACTGAATCGTCCCGTTGTGTGATTAAAGTTGAAGAAGGTATGGTCGGTGACCATATTAAGATTCTTAACGAAAAGGCTCGGCCCATTGCGAGTGGCCGAATTTTAAAGCGTAACGGCGCGTATGCAGATGTCTCGATAACTAAAGCATCGCAAACTGTGCGCAAAGGTTATCCAGTAATTGTTAGTATGGACAGCCGCTCAAGCAGCCTACAATGGGCCGCATCTTTTTCCGGACCTGCAGACTAAATGAGATGTCTTGGTCCGGTCATCCGAAAGGTTTACTGGACTAGGATATGAATCTTTCCCTTATCATTATTGCACTTAACGAAGCAGATAATTTACCCCGGTTGTTGGCCAGTGTGCCCGCCGGGGTTGAGCTTATTGTACTCGACAGTAATAGTACCGATGGCACCGCCGAAATCGTCAAAAAATTTGGTGGTGTGGTTCACCAAAGATCCTTTGATAACTATGCTGCTCAAAAGAATGCGGCAATCAGGTATGCAACAAAAGATTGGATCTTGTCATTAGATGCTGACGAGCTCCCCTCGCCCGCTTTGTGGAATGAGATCATTTCTTTTATCCAAGTAAATGATCATACACGAGCTTTGAAATTGCGGCGGAGGCTTGTCTTTTTGAATCACGAAATGAAATTCGGCAAAACAGCGGACGCTCCGTTAAGACTTTGGCCGCGAGAAAAAGGCCTGTTTTCTGGTAAAATTCACGAAGAAATGGTCCTGGAATCTGGAATGAGCGTCACTATTTCAGAAGAGTCGATGAAGCATTATAGCTACCGCGATCTGTCCGATTACTTCCTCAGATTCAACCGCTACACGACTCGCATTGCACAGAATCATTTTGAAAAAAACACGCCCTGTCCCTCCTCTTTGAATTTGGCACTGCGTTTTCCGATGGAATTTATTACGCGCTATGTCCTCCGTCTTGGTTTTTTGGATGGTTATCCAGGCTTTGTATACGGCTTGTTAAGCAGTGTTTATGGTTTTGTAAAATACGCAAAATATAAAGAGCTGAAGGCGCAGAAGTTATGAGCGAGCGCCGGATTCTTCACCTTGCAAGCATTCGCTGGAATAGTGCCATTGCTGAGTATGCACTGAGCTCGGTGCGAGCACTTAGCATGACGGGCAACACGACTAAGCTGTTGGCGCTAGACGAGTCC
>CAZUYQ010000007.1:22629-23716 GCA_964624705.1 uncultured Polynucleobacter sp. | reverse complement strand
ATGTGATGGGCCTACCCTCTTTTGCGATGACTCAGGTCCTGCGAGCGCGAGCATTGATCACAGAGTTTAAACCCGATTTGATTATCACCCATGGCGGTCCGGAAACCTTGCTTGCGGGATTTGCTTGTGCAGGGAAAACACCGATATTTAGGGTGCGGGGTTATGCGGTCGACGGAAGTGGAATGCTAACGGGACTGACTCACGACATCGGCCAGCTGGGCGTAAAAGGTATTATTGCTCCCAGCCAAAGCATCGCAGACGAACTGAAAAAAATCTCGAAGATTCCTTCCGCTGCGGTACCCCTGGGGATAGACTGTGCAAAGTATTTTCCCGATTCGGACTATTTGCCATTAAAGCGGCCGAAAATGTTGATTTTTGGCAGATTTGACCCAGTCAAAGGCCATCGTGAGTTTATGAAATTCTTCAAGGCAATTCTAGATCAGTGGCAGGGAGCCGACCGACCTCAGCTGCATATCGTCGGCGAGCCTGCGAATCTCTCGGTTCGGCATTTAGAGGAATTCGCTGCAGAAGAAGGACTTAGTTGGAATGAAGACATAGTGGTAACAGCGGAGCGTGTGGCGGATGTGCGTAAACTTCTTGCCGAGGCGACCGTAGGAGTCGTGTCTAGTGTCGGTAGCGAAATTATATGCCGGGTAGCAGAAGAATTTCTGCTTTGTGGTACCCCGGTCTTTGTCAGTGGCGTCGGTAGTCTTAAAGAGGTACTGACAACGCCCGAAATGGGTGCTTCCTATGGTGACATAGCCCCAGCAGCGGTTGCGTCAAATTTGGTGAGGCTGCTAGTGCAATACGCAGCTGAAAATGGCTTGGCGCGACATGCACGTGCCGCTACAGCTTTACAAGAATATGCCCTGGAAACGATGGGCCAAAGGCTAGAAGTGTTTATTCATGAACACTTAAAGGCTTAAGGTTCTTTTTGAGTCTGTGTTTGCGAAAAACCGATAAAATAGGTATTAAAGCGTAACGCGGTTCAACAAAAAAGGAATACCCATGAAAGCAGCACCCAAGGGAAGTCACACACCCAGGCACATTCTTTCTGCGGCCCAGTTTGATCGACCATTTCTTGATA